>CAYPCV010000150.1:0-6379 GCA_964409295.1 uncultured Sulfurovum sp. | reverse complement strand
TGTAAAAAATCTTTTCTTTTGTTTGATATTTTTAGATGAGTTTTTTGTAGTTTTATTTTTGTCTTGGCTCTATTGTTTGAGCCTTTTTTCTTTCTTGAAAGTGATTTTTGAGTTTTTTTCATCTTTTTTGCTTCTTTCTAAAATTTCATATCTTTTATTATATTCGAAGAACACTAAAATTAACAAAAAAATATTAAACTTTTTTATTTGCCTTTTATGCTTTCATCCACCCCATGAATGAGGTGGTTTTTCGCTATAATTTGATAATTTTTTAAAAAGGAATGTTAAAATGAATTTACAAAAAGTAATATCAGGTTTTTTCTTTATATTGGCAATGACGCTTAATTTTGGGTTTTTTTATGGAGAGATGGGAAATCCTGAGATGCACAGTACCTATGAACTCTTTGCTGCTTTGGTTATTTCATTAATTGCAACAGCACTTAAGATTGGGGATAAAACACAAATAGGTTCGGTATTGTTAGCGAGTTCATTAGTGGCAGATATTCAACTGCTTGCAGCAGTTATTGTTTGGACTGTGGTTGAGTATACCTCATCCATGACAAGCAGTCATATGGCAACCATTATTTCACTCTCGGGTGGAGCATTTTTGGCAAACATTACATCGGTTATTTTATACCTAGGCGAAACACTGAAATCAAAAAGATAATCCGATGAGAGATAATGCTTTTTGGATTATTTTACAACGTTTACGAACCCCCTTAATTATTATTATTGTGACCTATGCTATTGCCATTTTGGGGATGGTACTTATTCCAGGATGGGATGGAGAGAAGGTTTATCATCTAAGCTTTTTTGATGCTTTTTATTTTATCTCTTATACAGCTTCAACCATTGGTTTTGGAGAGACTCCTTATGATTTTACCTATTCTCAACGTTTATGGGTTGTCATCTGTATCTATTTAACTGTTATTGGATGGTTCTATACGATTGGTGCATTGGTCTCTATTATTTCGGATAAGGCGTTAAAGAATGAGTTAATGAAGGGGCGTTTTCGACGGCAAGTTCAAAGTTTGAAATCGGATTTTATTATTATCTTAGGTTACAATTATGTTCATGCTGAAGTAATTAAACGCTTAACCACTGCTGGAATGGAAGTGGTTCTTATTGACCGTGATGCTGACCGACTGAATCTTTTTCAACTGGAAGAGTCTTCTATTGGTGTTCCTGTTATGGTAGGAGATGCTCTGCTTACTGCTACTTTAGAAGATGCAGGAGTTCGTTCCCCTTATTGTAAAGCTGTTGTCGCCCATTTTTATAAAGAAGATAAAAATTTACGCATTACCATTTTAACTCGTTTCTTAAATTCAAATGTAAAAGTTATAACCAAGGCAACGGTTCGAGATACCATGACCTCTTTGTTGGATACAGACATCGCAAAAGTAGAAAATCCTTTTGAAATTTTTGCAAAACGTTTTGATATTGCCTTGACTGCTCCACATATACTTACTTTGGAGAATTGGGTGTATAAAAATGCTGATTTAGCCAGTGAAGCTAGCTTTTTACCACAAGGTAGATACATTATTTGTGGTTATGGACGTTTGGGAAAAGTTATCAAAGAGAAACTTGATAAGCATGGAATGGATTATGTCATTATTGATGAAAAAGGTATTGGCACGAAAGAGATGATTAAAAATGAAACTTTTATTCGAGCTAATGCTGATGATAAAGATATTTTACTCAAAGCAGGAATTGAATCGGCAGCTGTTTTAGTGGCAGGAACACAAAATGATATAGATAATATCTCTATTTTAATTACGGCTAAAAAATTAAATTCAGAACTCTATGTTATTGCACGAGAAAATACGATGAAAGAGATTAGTATTTTTGAGGCGACTAATGCTAATTGGTTATTTATGATAGAGAAAATTCTGATTAATAAAACCTCTTTGCAACTATCTCAACCATTGAAACACTCTTTTCTAAAGAGAATTCTTTATCAAGATGAAAAGTGGGGAACTTCACTGGTTAATCTGCTAAAAGTTCAATTAGGAACAAATCCTCAACTATTGCATTTAAGCATAACGAAAGAGAAAGCGTATGCACTCTATCATGCTATAGAAGAGGGAGAGTCCATAGGACTGAATATTTTATTGCGTTCTTTAGAGAATTGGAAAAACTATCATAAGGCAATTCCTCTTTTTCTAAAGCGTAATGGAGATGAGTTTTTACTTCCTTGTGATGAAGTTTTAGAGATAGGAGACCAAATCCTTTTTGCTTGTGATAGTCCAAGTCGAGAAGAGATTGAAATTATTGCTTCAAATATGTATGATTTACACTATGTTCGTACAGGAGAAGAGAAACAAAATTGGTTGCTAAGAAAAATTTTTAATTAAAAGAGGAAGCGATAAAAAACAGTAAAATCTCAACACTTTCAACTGTTGCTCCTAAAACATCGCCATTTACAAATTTGATTTTTGATTTAATCCATAAAGAGATTAGATACGCCAAGAGTAACCCAATGAGTAGCAAAAAGATAAATTTGTTTACTATCACTAAGCCGATAAGTGTAAACAGTATAAACGAAGCGATGAGGTATCTGTAAGAAAGAGACTCTTTTAATAGAGTTGCAAATGAGGATTTAAAGGTATATATTTTAAATAACATCAAAATAGAGAGACGACTAATAATCAAAATGGCTATGAATTCCATTAATAGATGATGATTAAATAGATAGATAACTCCTGCAACTTTTAAGAGTATAAATCCAATGGCATAGAGTACGCCCATAGCTCCTACCGTGGGTTCTTTTATGATTTTGTAGGCATCTTTTCCTGAATGAGAGGCATAGATGGCATCGGCTACATCAATAACGGCTTCGGTATGGATAAACCCATAGAGCATCATGTATAGTACAGCCGATATAAGTGATGCGTACCATCCTAAGTGAGCAACTGATAAAAAAAATATAACGATGACTGCTCCTAATACCAAACCCACAAAAGGTAAAAAGAGAAGCATCGATGCTAAAACCTGTTTATCGGCTAGATTATCGCTATTTTTAAACGCTATCGGTAGAATCGAAAAATAGGAAAAGGCAAATTTAAAACCTAAATATAAATTTTTCATAAGGCTCTCTCTAACTCTTCTAGTGCTTGTTTCTCTTTGACGGCGATACGCACATAATGGTTGTCTAAAAATTTAAAATTGGCACAGTCGCGTATCATTATTTTATAGGGGGTAAGCTTTTTTTGAAACTCTTGGGCTGATAGGTTTTTGAGTTTTATCATGATGAAATTGGCAGAAGAGGGGTATACCTCTTGAATGAATGCAGAATTCTTTAATATTTTTATGAGATATTCTCTATTTTTCTTGTTAATCTCTTTTGAAACAGTAGGAAACTCTCTATCTCTTAGTGCTGATTGTAGGTAGTGACTGTCAAATTGAGAAATCTTCCATAGTGGCTCTTTTGCTTGAATGTTTTTGATATTTTTTTGATTAGAAATCAATGCCCCTACACGAATGCCAGCAGAGCTGTAGAACTTGGTCATGGATTTTAAAATATAGAGTTTATCATAAATATCTATATAGGGTAGAGCCGATTTAAAAGGGGTAAAATCTAAAAAAGATTCATCAATTAAAATAGTACATTTTTTTTCTATCCATTTTTCAATGAGTGTATCTAAATCATAATATTTTCCATCTGGAGTAGAGGGGTTTACAAAAATTACAAGCGAGTTCTCTTTGACCTCTTGGTTTAGATGGTCAAGACGATTTATATAGGTTATTTGATAATTATCTACCCAAGAGGCTTTTTCATACTCTAAATAGAGTGGAGCGTAGAGCGTGCAACAGGTCAAGTTTAGGTGTCGAAATAGTGTATATATAGCTGTAGTTGCACCGTTAAAGAGTTCAATTTCAGAAATATTTATATCGTAGAGTTGAGAAATAGACTCTGTAAGTTTTTCATAAGTAGGATAGGCAGAAATATCCAAGCTGTTAAAATCTATCATGATGTTTGGTTTAACAAAATTAATATTTGATGAGAGGTCAATAACTTCAGAGGGCTTACAGCCTATCTGTTCAGAAAAGCTTTTGATGTCTCCACCGTGTTGAGAAGAGCTTTTTATATCCATATAAGTGTTCCTAGAAAAATAGTGAGAAGTATATCCAAACGCCATTGAAATGAGAGGGCTTTTTGAATATCTTTGGGGAGTATCTCTTCTTTTCCTATTCCAAAATGGGCTTTCTTTTTGATTGTTCCAAAATAGGAGGTATCGCCCCCAAGTTTGACCCCAATTGCCAATGCCATCGCTGATATAGGATGCCCTGCGTTGGGACTACTGTGTTTTCCCCCATATTTATAAAATGAAAAAAGAGCCTTTTTACTACCCATAAGTGTTGCAATCAAAACAGCTGTGATTCGAGAAGGAACGTAGTTGACTACATCATCCACTATTGCCGATACTTTTCCAAAATTTTCATACTGTTTATTGCGATAGCCTACCATTGAGTCCAATGTATTTATAGCCTTGTAGATAAATGCTCCCTCTAATCCAAAAAGAATTAGATAAAAAAGTGGGGCAATTACTCCATCGCTTAGGTTTTCAGCGTAGGTCTCTATGCCTGCTTTATTTATGTCCGAAGGGCTTAACTCTTGGGTATCTCGGCTAACCAAATATTTGATATTATGAGGGTTTGTAATAATCTCTTTTACCGAATCGTAGAGCATTTTAGACGCAATGGTAGTCGAGGCAAAAAGAGCCATAATCAAGAGTTGCAGATAGGGGTGGTCTAATAACAATAGTAGTTCCATGATGAGGTGGCTTATTAAAAAAGTTATTAAAAGTAGGGAAAATGTCAAGTAAAAACCATATTTTACAGAATCTTTATAAAACATTTTTTCAAACCACTTGATGTAGTCACCCATAATTATAACAGGATGACGAATAGATGAAAATTCTCCAAATATTTTGTCGATAAGGTAAGCTAGTAGGGCTATAGAGAGGTTCATGTTATCGCGTTTATAATAGTAGAAATATCAAGCTTGTTTTTCATGTTTGTTACAAAAGAGTCAATAGTATGTTTTTTATAGGCTTCAAATACCTCGTCGTCAAACAATCCATGAACAAATGTACCTTTGATGTTGTATTTTTCATAAGATATTGGGTATTTTTTTGAAGAACCGTGATGAATCTCAAAGCCATTGATATTTTTTCCAAAGAGTCTATATTGTGCTTTTTTGACGATTTTCTCTTTTTGAAAAATAATGTCGTCATCTATAAATCCTAAGCCTTTTATGGTGCTTGCCTCTTCTGCTTCTATGCCTTCTAGGTCAATAATATTCTGAAACATCATTTGGTAACCACCACAGATACCAAGTATCTCTATGTTTAATTTTTGAAGTTGAGCAAAGAGTCCATTCTTTTTAAGCCATAGTAAATCGTTGATAACCAGTTTTGAACCAGGTAAAATGACTTGGTCAAAACTTTGTAAAGAGATATTGTTGTGTATAAACTCCAAAGCACTATTTGGGTCAGCGATTAAGGCTTCAAAATCGTTGTAGTTACTCATTGTAGGGTAGGCTATGACAGCAATACGTTTTGCATTGGTATGAATGGTTTGTTGATAGTTCATAAGGCTTTGAGAGTCTTCAAATCCCAAATTAAAGGGAATATAGGGAAGCACCCCCAAGACAGGTAGCTTGAACTCTTTTTCTATAATCTCTATACCTTTGTCAAAAAGGGTAATGTCTCCTCTGAATTTGTTAACAATAACTCCGATGACATTGTCTCGTAAGGGTTTAGGTAGCAGATTGTACACGCCCCAAATAGAAGCAAATACACCACCTTTTTCGATGTCGGCTACCAAAATAATCTTGGTTTTAAACTCTGTAGCAATATAGATATTGGATAAATCCTTCTCCATAAGATTCAGTTCTACAGGGCTTCCTGCCCCTTCACAGACTACACAATCATAGTGTTTATCTAAATAGTTAAATGCCTCTTTTACAGCAGGTTTCAGACCATCTAGGTCTCGATAGTATTCTCGTACATCTTTACTGGCAACAACTTTTCCATTGACAATAAGCGAGGCTGAATTTTTTTGACCTGATTTTAACAAAATAGGGTTGTTATGATAAGAGGTTGGAACATTAAGAACTTCTGCTTGAAAATGTTGTGCTACGGCTATTTCAGAGTGGTCGTCACAGACTTTTGCATTGTTCGATACATTTTGGGCTTTAAACGGGGCGACGCTGTAGCCCAACTCTTGAATGATTTTGGCAACTACAAAGGTAATGGTCGATTTTCCTGCATCGCTAGATGTGCCAAATATGGAGATGTTTTTCAATAGAGTCTCTTTTTTATTGTGATTTTAATGTTATGCTTAAGCCTAATTTTACTTCATAGACTTCATCGCA
>CAYPCV010000149.1:0-10938 GCA_964409295.1 uncultured Sulfurovum sp. | reverse complement strand
AAGAGCAAGAGGGAACAGCAACAGTTGAACTGCTTGAAGAGATGCTTCTAAAGTGGTTAAATTCAATGGCATTTGGAAAAATGATGCGTTGGGGAGCAAGAACCGATGAGTTTATTCGTCCTCTTCGTTGGCTACAAGTACGTCTTGATAATGACTCTGTAGATGTTGAACTTTTTGGTGTAAAATCAGATACAAAAACATTTGTTCACAGAATGGTTAACTTTGACTCTGTAGAAGTTGCTGATGTTTCAGCGTACAATCAAATTTTAGCTGATGGAAAAGTCTCTTTGTATCCAAAAGAGAGAGAAGCAAAAATTTTGGCTGAATTTGATGCACTTGAGGCAGAACATAATATACTTATTGAGAGAGATTTATCGTTATTAGCTGAAATTGTTGCAATTACAGAGCATCCAAAGGCTCTTTTAGGCTCTTTTGATGAACTCTTTTTAGAGTTGCCACCTGAAGCAATTATTACTTCGATGAAAGAGCATCAACGCTATTTCCCTGTATTTGAGAATGAAAAATTAAGTAATAAATTTATAGTTGTTTCCAATGCTGTGACCGAAGATTATACTAAAGTAATTGCTGGAAATGAACGTGTTCTAAAACCACGTTTGGCTGATGGTCTCTTCTTTTATAGAAATGATTTAAATCGTGGACTTATTACCGATGGTCTTGAAAAGATTACTTTTATGGATGGTCTTGGCTCATTAACTGATAAAATTAATCGTGAAAAGAACATAGCAGGAAAATTACTTTCTCTATACATTAAACAAGTAGAAAAAGAGACAGGAAAAAGTGCAACAGAACTTATAGAACTTATGGATGAAACCGTTGCTTTGGCAAAAGCCGATTTAACGTCGGAGATGGTGTATGAGTTTACAGAGCTTCAAGGGCTTATGGGATATTACTATGCCAAAGCTTTGGGTAAAGATAGATTGGTTTCACAAGCAATTAAAGAGCAGTACTTCCCATTGGGCGAGGGGGCAGAACTTCCATCTTCTACTTTTTCAGCCATTGTTGCGATGTCAATTAAACTTGATACCTTAATTGGTCTCTTCTCTGTAGGTAAAATTCCAACAGGTTCAAAAGACCCTTTTGCTTTACGTCGTGCTGTTAATGGAATTGTTCGTATGGTTACTACTTATGATTTGCCATTTAACATAGATGAAGTTGTAGAGATGCTTAATGAGCTTTACTCTGACTATGAGACTCAAAAATTAAAAGAGTTTATAGTAGAGAGAATTAAAAAATCACTACAAGCAAATCCTTCTGTAATAACAGCTGTTTTAGAGTCAGGCGAAAGAGATATAAATGAGATAGCAAAAAAAGTATCTGCATTAAATTCAATTGTCTCTACAGATGCTTTTAAAGAGCAGTTTTCTACCTTTAAGCGTGTAGCGAATATTTCAAAAGAGGTTGACTTAAATAATATATTAACTGTTAATATTAATCTATTCTCTGAAACTATTGAATATGAACTCTATAATGAGTATAAAAGTACTGTAGAAAAAGAGTATAACTCTTATGAAGAGAAGCTTAGAGCCTTGTTTGCTTTAAAACCAAAATTGGATAACTATTTTGATGATGTTATGGTCAATGTTGAGGATAGTGCAATTAAAAATAATCGTAAAAATACAGTGGCTTCTATCTATAAATCATTCAGAGAGATAGCTGATATAAAAGAGATTTCTATCTAAAAATAACTGTTTCTATTAATGTCACAATAGTAGTGGTTAAAAATTAATCTTATATATTAGAGATAGACTTAAATTTAAAAATAAATTATTGTGATTAAGTTTTAATTTATTTTCTATCCTATAAAATGCTTCTACAGGAAAAAAAATTAGTTTTATTTTATAAAATGTTTGAAGTATTAATAGGAAAAATTATGAAAAATTATACCAATAGTGAAGCTGTTAAAATTGCCATTGAATATGGCTGTAAGACAGTTAAGGACTTTGCCGAATTTATAAAATCTTACAATGAAGGTTTACGCGTTATTAATGGATAAAGAGAAAAACTATTTTTCTCTTTTCTTATAAAACGCTTTTTTGAACTCTTGAAATGTCCCTTCTATAATTGCTTGACGCATCTCTTTCATGAGATTTAAATAGTAGTAAAGATTGTGAATGGTTCCAAGTCTAAAATAGGTAATTTCTCTGGCTCTATAGAGATGACACAAGTAGGCTTTTGAATAGGTTTTACATACCATACAGTTACATTCTGGGTCGAGTGTTTCGTTATCCTCTTTAAATCGTGCTGCCTTAATGTTTACTTTTCCATACGAGGTAAATAGCGTACCGTTTCGTGCATTTCTCGTGGGCATAACACAGTCAAACATATCAATACCACGTTCTACATTTTCTACCAAATCTTCAGGCGTTCCCACACCCATTAAATAGCGAGGTTTATCGGTTGGCATAAACTGCGTTGTCCACTCAACGGTATTGTACATATCTTGATTTGCTTCCCCCACTGAAAGTCCTCCTATAGCAAAACCATCATAGTCTAAAGCACAAAGTTCTTTTGCTGACTTTTCTCTAAACGCTCTATCCGTACCCCCTTGAATAATAGCAAAGATATTTTGGGTTAATGCTTTACCTTGTTTTTGGTTGGCTCGATGATACTCTATAGACTCTTCTGCCCAACGAGTTGTTCGTTCAATACTTGATTTTATCCGTTCTTGGGTTGCAGGAAGTGCAACTAAATCATCTAAAATCATCATAATATCTGAACCCAAATTGTATTGAATATCCAAAACTTTTTTAGGGGTAAAATAGTGGGAGCTTCCATCAATATGACTTCTAAAGGTAATACCACCTTCATCTATTTTGACATTATCTGAAAGAGAAAAAGCTTGAAATCCACCAGAATCAGTTAGAAAACTTTTTGGAAATTGTGTAAATCCATGTAGTTTTCCCATTTTATGAACGACATTATCGCCAGGTCGTAGATATAAATGATAGGTATTACCCAAAATAATAGAAGGTTTAATAAAGCTTGCTAAATCAGTGGCATCAAGTGCTTTTACTGCACCAACTGTGCCAACAGGCATAAAGACAGGAGTTTTAATGGTTGAATGAGCAGTTTTTATGGTACAAGCTCGGGCTTTCCCATCGGTTTTATCTAGTTGAAAATCCATTGTGTTATAATTATCCTTAATAAAAAAGGTTATTATATCCAAAATGACAAGAAAGAGTTAAATGAAAAATGTATTAATCTTAGCCAGTGGAGAGATAGCCAAGGAGTTTGTACATCGGGTTAGTAAAAGTCGAATTAATGAAAATCATTATTACATCTCTTTTGCAAAAGAGTCAGCCTCTACAAAAACGTGCATGGAGAATATCACTTGTATTAATATTGACCCCACCTCTTATATGAGGTTAAAACAAGTTATGTCCGATAAAGAGTTTCGAGTGGTTTTTATTATTATGTCAGATAGAACAGAGGCACTCTATACTCTCAAAAATATACGGATGATTGATTCTAAAATATTAGTTATTTTTGTAAATAGTTGGGAAGAAGAGATTTCTTTGGACGATGAGAATATTAGCATTGTAGAGAGTAATGAAATTGTTGCAGGAAATCTCTATGAAAAACTACCCAATGTACCCATTGTTGCTAAAAATATTGGTTTAGGACGAGGCGAAATCATGGAAGTTCTTGTTCCTGTTGGTTCTAGTTTTGCCTTTCGTCATGTGGGTGCAATTTCACATAGAAAGTGGAGAATCGTTGCCGTTTATCGTCATGAGAAACAAATTTTACCCAATCCTGCAACTATGATTTTACCAAATGACCGATTGATTGTTATGGGAAATCCTATTGTCTTAGAGGGAGTATATAAAAAGATTAATATGCGACAGGGTGTTTTTCCTGAACCTTTTGGTCGAAATTTATATCTTATCTTAGATAGTAACTTTGAAAAAGAAGATATTTTATTGCAAATCAATGAGGCTATTTTTTTGAGTAATCAACTTGCAAAAACAAAACTCTATATTCGCTTGACACGCATTAATGATTTAGCCTTGGTTCAAGAGTTGCGTGTGTTTGAAAATGAATATGTTTCTCTTCTTCTCTCTTATGTAGATGATAAAATTTTACAAAATATTGATTACGATATAAGCCAATTGGACATAGGACTATTTCTCTTGGATAATAGACTTTTTTTCAAAAAGAATTATAAAGAGTATCTTTATGATTTAACCTGCCCAATTTATCTCTTTGGAGAGAAATCTCTTTATAATATTAAAGAGGCTGTTATTTTAATGAGTGATGAAGCAGAGATGGAATCTCTCTCTTCTTCTGTATTTGATTTTTCAGAGAACTTGGGTCTTTCTCTCTCTTTATGTGACTACAATCCAGAGGGAGATTTTGATGAAAATCGTAATATTATTGAGCATTATGAGTCTCTATCAAGACTCTATAATTTTAAAATTACCATTGAACAAAAACGAGTTAATCCTGTCCGTGAGCTTTTAAAACATGATGAAGTTCTGCATATTGCTCCTTTTTCAAAAAATATTAGAGATACCTCTTTTATCAGTTTTCTATCAACAGAAGTGAGTCATTACTTTTTATCTATTAGAAAACATCCACAACTTCTAATTCCTGTAGATAATTGATTGTCTATTAAGTCTTTTAAAGATGAACATAAGGTAGAATTAGAGTCATATTAATTCATAAAAATAGGCTTAGAAAATCATGATTGTACCGATTCATTTAGAGAACCAAACAGCTATAAAATACGATGTTGTTATTGATGCTTTACCAACATTAACGTTTAATCGTAAGGTTGCTATTGTAACCAATACAACGGTTTCAGCATTGCACCTAGAGACCCTTATTTCCAAAATTGAAGCTTCCCAACTTCATGTGGTTACGGTTGCTGATGGAGAAGAGTATAAAACATTGGCAACAGTTGAACATATTTTGGATGAACTTTTTACTCATAAATTGGATAGAAAATCTGTACTTATTGCATTAGGTGGGGGCGTGATTGGCGATATGACTGGATTTACAGCATCTCTTTATCAACGTGGTATTGGTTTTATTCAAGTACCTACAACTTTACTCTCACAAGTAGATGCAAGTGTTGGTGGAAAAACTGGAGTCAATAATAAATATGGCAAAAATCTTATAGGTGCATTTTACCAACCAGAAGCTGTTTATATAGATACTAATTTTTTAAAGACCCTTCCTAAAAGAGAATTTTCGGCAGGAATTGCTGAAATTATAAAAATGGCTGTTATGTTTGATAAAGAATATTTCGACTTTTTACAAGAGGCAGATTTTTCAGACAAAGAAGATTTGGAAAAAGTGATAGAGCGTTCGGTTTCATTAAAAGCAGAAGTGGTTAACTTGGATGAAAAAGAGGCAGGGATTCGTGCTGTTCTTAATTATGGTCATACCTTTGGGCATGTAATCGAAAATGAGACAGAGTATAAACGCTATCTTCATGGAGAAGCTGTAGCTATTGGTATGGTTATGGCAAACCGACTCTCTGTAGAGTTGGGTCTAATGTCTAAAGAGGAGTCAACTCTTGTTACTGAGTTTTTGATAAAACATCAATTACCTATTGATTATAAAATTCAAGATGTGGATGCTTTTTATAATAAATTTTTCCTGGATAAAAAGTCAGCTAATAATAAAATAAAGTTTATTTTAGCCAAAGGATTAGGTGGGCATACCGTTCGTGATGATATTGATGAAATGGTACTAAAAAAAGTTTTAGCAAGCTTTACAAGGCTATAGAGAATGAGACTTTTTTTTCTCGTATTTTTAATATTTTTTCAAATTACGTTTGCTGAGACTAATTCAAGTCTTGAAGAGTCTAATGTTACATCTGTTGTTAATAATACTCGGCATAATGAAATTGCAAGAGAGAAGCTTGAAGAGGAGATTAAAGCCAAACAAGCAGAAGCACAAAAACTGGCAGAAGCACAAAAACGAGCAGAAGCACAAAAGAAACATTTGAAACAAGAAGAGAATAGACAAATTTTAGAAGCTCGTCTAACAGAACTGATAGAAGAGAAAAAGAAAATTGATGAGTATCTCTCCAAAGATAACCTTTGGAATCGTGTCTATTCAAATCATGAAACATATCAGCTGTTAATGTTAAACTTAAAAGAGCTTGATGAAAAAATCATAGCTTTAAAAACAAATTATACTCCTTCAAAAGAGGATAAGAAAAGATTAATAGCGTATATAAAAGAGTACCAAATTATCGAGGGAAAACTCTCTTTTTTAAAAGAGTATAAAGATAACCCTTTTAAAAATATTGTTAAAGCTCCAAAAATTGCTAAAGAGCCTTCGATTACGAATCCTATTGATATTATTTCTGCGTTATCATTTGAGAAACAGGTAGAGAGTATTAATGAAGATTATAAAAAGAAGTATCAAACATTAAAAGATGCTGTGAGCAAACTCACTCGAAAGAGTGAGCTTTTACAAGAGATGGTGCTAAAGACGAGAGGAAAAATTTATAACCACTATGTCAAAGAGCTACGAAATGTAGAAAATAAATTGGCTGATTTTAAGCAGACACAGGATAATTTAAAGACCATTGTAGAAGCATTTGATAGTGAGGTCTCTCGGATTAAACTTACACTGAAAAAAGGAATTGAAGCAGAGGTAAAAAAATCTATTATTACAGGTTCTATTATTCTTTTTATCTTACTCTTTTTCTTTTTTATAAAATATTTAGTTAAAAAATACATGTCTGAAAATGAGCTATATTACGGAACAAATAAAGTTATTAATTTTCTTTTTATTGCCTTGGTTTTTATTATTTTACTCTTCTCCTATTTGGAAGATGTTGAAAACTTGGTAACTGTCTTAAGTTTTGCTTCAGCAGGTATTGCTATTGCTTTAAAAGATTGGTTTATGAGTATTATCGGTTGGTTTGTAATTTTAGTATCTGGTTCTTTGCACGTTGGAGACCGAGTAAAGTTTGTCAAAGATGGAATTGAGTATGTTGGAGATATTGTAGACATATCTGTTTTGCGTATGACAATGCACGAAGATGTAACACTTACAACTGTATTTAAAAATAGACGTTCAGGAAGAATGATATTTATTCCAAATAACTATATTTTTACAGATATGGTAGCAAACTATTCGCACTCTGGTCTAAAGACTGTTTGGGATGGTATTGATTTTATGGTTACCTTTGATTCTAATATTCCAAAAGCACAAGCTATAGCCAAAGAGGTTACTAGAAAATACTCCAAAGGTTATACAGATATGACTCGAAAACAGTTAAATCGTTTGCGAAGTAAATACAGTATGCGAAACACAGCTGTAGAGCCTAGAATTTTTGGTTTTATGGACAGTTATGGAGTTAATATATCGGCTTGGTATTTGACCAATGCCTATGCAACTTTAACTTTGCGAAGTACCATCTCTATGGAAATTTTATCTAAACTTAAAGAGGCAGATGATATTTTCTTGGCGTATCCAAGTCAATCTTTATACATGGATAAACCAGCACGGAAGAATCCTGAACAAAAGAGAGAAGAGAAGAGTCCTCTTTTGGAACGTTCTTCTACGCCAACCAATAGATATAAACCCGATGACTGGGGTCTCTATTAAAATTTTAACTAAAAAAGTGAAAAAGAATGAAAAAAGTATATTTCAAAACATTTGGTTGTCGAACCAATCAGTTTGATACACAAGTAATGATGTCAAAATTAAAAGATTTTGAACTAACAATGAATGAAGATGATGCAGATGTTATTATGGTTAACTCCTGTACTGTAACCAATGGGGCAGACTCTTCTGTGCGTGCCTATATTAACGGACAAAACCGTAAGAATCCAGATGCTAAAGTAATATTAGCAGGTTGTGGTTCACACTCAAAAGGAGAGTCTCTTTTTGCAGATAAAAAGGTATTTGGGGTTATTGGACACTCTGAAAAAGAGAGGATAAATGATATTTTAAAATTCAATAATAAGCCTTTTTATCAGATAGGCGATTTAAAACATATAGCCTCCACTATAGTCGAAGAGTTTATAGGTAAAAGCCGAGCCTTTATCAAGATTCAAGAGGGGTGTGACTTTAGATGTTCTTACTGTATTATCCCTTCGGTTCGTGGTAATGCAAGAAGCCATAAAGAAGAGGATATTCTGTTACAGGTTCAAAAATTAGCAAGTAATGGCTTTGGAGAGTTTATATTAACAGGAACTAATGTCGGAAGTTATGGAAAAGACCAAAACTCATCTATGGCAAAGCTTTTGAAAAAAATGAGCATGATTCGAGGGGTTAGACGAATACGGATAGGAAGTCTAGAACCGATTCAGATTGATGATGAGTTCAAAGAGCTTTTAAGTGAGCCTTGGATGGCAAAGCATCTGCATATTGCATTGCAACATACTTCGGATAAAATGTTAAAACTGATGAATCGTCGTAATGAATTCCATACCGATATTAGTTTGCTTGAGGAGATTTCTTCTAAAGGGTATGGTATTGGAACTGACTATATTGTTGGACACCCTGGGGAAGATGAGCAAGAGTGGAAAGAAGCTATTAGACGAGTAGCACAACTGCCATTAACACATGTTCATGCCTTCTCTTATTCCAAGCGTGACCACACAGTGTCAGCTACAATGAGACCTGAAATAAAAGGAAATATAGCAAAAGAACGACATAGAGAATTGACAGCAATTATTAAAGAGAAAAATTACGACTTTAGAAAGCGTTACAATCAAAACTTAGAGGTATTGATTGAGCAAGGAAGAGATGGTATGTATCATGGATATGATCAATACTTTAACAAAATAGAAGTTAGTTCAAATGAAGATTTGACTTCAAACTGGATAACTATAGCAAAGGCAAATGTAAAAAATGATAAAAATATGGCAATCTATTAGTAAGAACCTTCGGATTATTATACTGGCATCCCTTGCCGTATTTGGTATTCTTATTGTTTCTACTTTAGAGCAGAGTGCTGAACTTGTTAGTAAAAAAAGAGCTTTAGATGAGATTCATAATACTCAAACACTGAAGAGAATTGTAGTTAAACCACCGTATATTTATATTTATACCATTACAGGTACCTATAAAATTGCAGAAGAGGCTATTGATAAAGATAAACTTTTTTCGAGTGAAGATAAAGACTATTTAGTTGAGTATTATGAAGAGTCAACTGAAACAATGGATACTATATTGTTTGTAGTATTGTTGTTGAGTATGTTCTATATCTTTTATATGATGCGTGTAAGTCGTAAAATACAGATGGAAATTATGACACAGCAGAAACAGGAGGTTACTGAAATACCTTTTGGAAATGAGGGAATCAAAGCTATTCACTCTACGGTAAATTTTTCAGATGTGGCAGGGGTAGAAGGGGTAAAGGAAGAGCTTGAAGAGATTATAGATTTTTTGCGTAACCCTTCAAAATATAGAGCTTACGATATTCGTCTACCAAAAGGTGTTTTGTTAGTCGGCCCTCCAGGTGTGGGTAAAACATTGATTGCCAAAGCAGTAGCAGGCGAGGCAGGTGTTCCATTTTTTTATCAAAGTGCAGCCTCTTTTGTGCAGAT
Source organism: uncultured Sulfurovum sp. (assembly GCA_964409295.1). GTDB lineage: Bacteria > Campylobacterota > Campylobacteria > Campylobacterales > Sulfurovaceae > UBA1140. The sequence goes on along the minus strand of CAYPCV010000149.1, from coordinate 1,396 downwards.
TTATGTGGGTATGGGTGCAAAAAGAGTTTCAGAACTCTTTAGTAAAGCCAAAGAGATGAGTCCAAGTATTATTTTTATAGATGAAATTGATGCTGTGGGTAAAAGCCGTGGTGGGCAAAACAACGAAGAACGAGAAGCCACACTCAATCAACTTTTGACTGAAATGGATGGTTTTGAAGAGAGTTCAGGAGTGATGGTTATCGCAGCGACCAATAAAATAGAAGTCTTAGATGAAGCACTGCTAAGAGCAGGGCGTTTTGACCGACGGGTTCATATTCCTCTGCCTGATTTCTCTGAACGGCTTAGTACCATTAATTTGTATTTAAAATCAAAACAACATACTATTGATGTAGAAAAAGTTGCTCGAATGACTATTGGTTTTAACTCTGCTGCGTTAGCAACCCTTGTCAATGAAGCAGCATTGTACTCTTTGCGTCATGAAAAACCGATGATTACTGATTTTGATGTGGAAGCAGTAAAAGAGAAAGTACTTTTAGGGAAATTTAAAATTCAGACATTTAATGAATCTGAACGTCAAATTCAAGCCCTTTATCAATCAGCCAAAGCTGTGACTGCTTCGTGGTTAGAGGTCGATTATGAAAAGATAGGAATTGTCTCATCAAGCTTTATTCCTCATGGTAATGAGATACTCTCTAAAAGTATTTTAGAAAATGAGTTAAAGGTTCTGTTGGCAGGGCGTATAATGACTCAAAAAGTTTACGGAGAACTCTTCTCTAATGCCAAAGAGGATATAAAATCAGCAAAGATTCTAATTCACAGTATTATTGAAGAGTTTGCTATGAGCCAAGAGTATTTTGCTTCTACTTATGAAGCTCAACAGATGTTAGAAAACATAAGTGATGAGGTCGAAAGTCTTTTGGGTAACTTGGAAAATGTGGTAGAGAGAGTTCGAGATTATCTCTTGAAAAATGAGTCCATTACTTCGACTACAACAAAAAAGATTATCAATGAAATATTTTAACGGTTTCTCTCTAAAAGGTGAAGAGGTTTTTTTCAAAGAGCAACTTATCGACAATGATTTTACTGTTGCAGGTTTCTCTTATGGTGCAACCAAAGCTTTTGAGCATGTCTACAACAGCCAAGAGCGTACAGACCGATTAATTCTGCTCTCTCCTGCATTCTTCCAACATCATAAAAAAAGTTTTATACGAACCCAACTACGCTACTACAAAGCAGATGAAAAAGCCTACACCAAACAGTTCCTAAAAAATGTTGCCTATCCCAGCTCTATAGAGTTAGATAACTATTTAGTTCAAGGCAAAGCCGAAGAGTTAGAATCACTACTTAGCTATAAATGGGATAAAGAGAAGCTTTTAGAGTTAGCAAAACGAGGTGTTACCATAGAAGTTTTTATAGGTACAGAAGATAAAATAGT
>CAYPCV010000148.1:0-4069 GCA_964409295.1 uncultured Sulfurovum sp. | reverse complement strand
ATTTTGGAAAAGCATTAAGTAGGAGTTGGTTACCTCTTGATTCTCTTTTATTTTGTATAGCTGAGTAGTTTTATTTACATTTAGAAGCATGTACTCTTTTTGACCACCCATAACAAAGAGCATTACAAAAATAGCAATAATAGCTGCCCCATACATGTATGTTGTACTTCTAAGGAACTTAGTTGGTTTGTCTTTATGCACGGCATTCATACTTGTCCATTGAACCAATGAATCTTTTCCTAATTTACCCATAACGGTTGTACAGGCATCAACACACTCTAAACAATTTATACATTCTAGTTGTGTACCTTTACGAATATCAATATGTGTAGGACATACGGTAACACACTGTTCACAGGTAGTACACTCATTTTGTTCATCAGCTAAATCTTTTTGTTTAAAGACAACTTTATCTCTATGTTCATCATAAATATCTCCACCTCTATGTGGATTATAGAGTGCTTGGAAAGTATTGTCATCATATAGCACCGATTGAACTCTGGAATAAGGACATACATAGATACAGAAATCCTCTTTTAAGAAGATTATATCATAGATAAGAAAACCAGCAATACTTAAAAGGAGACCAATAACAACACCATGTTCAGATGGATTTTGTATGTATTAGAAAAAATCTTCAGGAGGGACAAAGTACCAAATAAAGTCTGCTGCTGCAATAAGAGCTAAAATAGACCAAAGTAAAATAGCAACAATACGTTTAATAACATTCTCTTTTTTAGAGTAGTCTGGCTCTTTTTGTTTGTTTTTAATTCGTTTACGAAGCCCTAAAAGTTTGGTTTCGATAAGGTCTCGGTAGATAACCCTAAATATGGTTTGAGGACAAGCCCAACCACAAAATGCACGACCACCAATCGCTGTAGCTGCAAAAATACCAATAAACATTAACATAAGTAGAAATGGCATGAGATATAACTCTTGCATATCAAAGGCTGTTCCCATAAGTTGTAGCTGTTTTTTATCAAAAGATAGTAGGAAGATGTGGTGTCCTCCAATTGTGATGAATGGTGTGACTAGAGCAACAATGGTTGCAATAACATACCCGTAATACCTTTTTATTCTAAATGGCATTCAAAACTCCTTGTAATTTTTCTCTAATGCGTATATAATATATAAAATTAGATATGATAAGGCTTATTATATCTTTAGGTTATAATTATTATTACAATATATTATAGTTACTTGTGAAAAAGTAACATAAAGGGGTAGCAGTTGTCTATAGTGAAGTGTACTCATTGTCAATTAGAATTTGATGAAACGGTTATGATTACAGAGGAAAAGAGTCCTAATGTATATTTTTGTTGCAACGGTTGTCAAGGGGTATATCATCTCTTAAAAGATGATGGTTTAGAGAGTTTTTATGAGAAGATGGGAAATTCGACGATTGCTCCACCTGTAGAGAGTGACGACAATGCAGGAAATTTTGACTTAGAGAGTTTTAAACAGCGTTACATTAAAAGAACGCCTGATGGATTTTCTAAAGTAGACCTTGTTATAGAAGGAATTCATTGTGCTGCCTGTGTTTGGTTAAACGAGAAAGTACTTGATAGTACGGATGGAATTTTAGAAGCTAATATTAACTTTACTAATAATAAAGCAAAAATTATTTGGGATGAAGATACAATTAAACTCTCGGAGATTATTGAAAAAATACGAAGTATTGGGTATAACGCTTACCCATATGAACAGAGTTCAGAGGATGTCAAAGCTAGTTCTGCTCAAAGAGACTATTTTCTACGAATGTCTGTTGCTGTTTTTGGTTCAATGAATATCATGATGATTGGTGTGGCGAAGTATGCAGGATATTTTTCGGGGATTAAGCCAGAAAACTTACATTTGGTTCATATGGCAGAGTTTCTATTTGCAACCATCGTTCTTTTTTACTCTGGTTGGATATTTTTCCGTGGTGCATATTATGGTCTAAAGAATAAAATTATTAATATGGATTTATTGGTTTCTGGTGGGGCATTAATTACCTATATATACTCATTAACGATTCTATTTGGGGCAAATGGACACAGCTATTTTGATTCGGTTACGATGATTATTACCTTTGTATTAGTAGGAAAGTATTTAGAAGTACTGGGTAAAAAATCAGCTGTTGATACGATGGATAAGATAAAATCACAAGTTCCACTAGAAGCTACTATAGTCGAAGATGGCGTAAAGCGAGTGGTTTCATTAGATGAAATTGTTGTTGGCAATATTATTGAAGTTAAAAATGGAGAGAAAGCATCGGTTGATGGTAAGTCGATTGTCAAAGAGTCCATTTATGATGAGAGTTCACTAAGTGGAGAGTCGCTTCCTATTGAGAAACAAGAGGGCGACATGATTTATTCTGGAACGATAAACTCAGGTATGGTTATGCGTTATAGAGCGACTAAAAACTATGCAAATTCAACCTTGAGTACGATGGTCAATCTATTAGAAGACTCATTGGCTTCTAAACCTAAAATAGAAGAGATGACCAATGAACTTTCTAAATACTTTTCGATGGTTATTATTTTATTGGCTATGGCTACCTATGTGGGTTGGTATTTATATTCTGGGGATTTAGAGAAAGCCTTGATTATTACAATTGCTGTGATTGTGATTGCTTGTCCTTGTGCCTTGGCATTGGCAACACCGATTGCATCGCTGATTGGTATCTCATGGGCAACAGAGCGAGGACTTCTTTTTAAAGAGGCAAAATTTATAGAGACCTTTGCTAAAGTTACAACGGTAGTGGTTGATAAAACAGGAACTATAACCGAGGGGAACTTAACGGTGAAAAAACACTCTACAGAGTTGAACAGTCAAGATTTAGCTCTGCTATATGCAATGGCTGATTCGTCAACGCATCCTGTGAGTCGTGCTATTAAAAAATATTTAGAGCAAGAGTATGATAATATTGAAATTGTTGAATTGGATAAGATAGAACAGCTTGGTGGACAAGGATTGAAGGCAGAGTATAAAGGAGAAACACTTTTAGGTGGAAACTCAAAGCTTTTAGATGAACATTATATAGAGTTGGATTCCAAGAGTGATTATACGATTTATCATTTTGTTATAGGTGTAAGAGTAGTTGTCTCTTTTGAACTTGAAGACAGTATTAAAAAAGATGCAAAAGAGATGATAAATTACTTTAAAAAGATAGGTATTGAACTCATTATGGCAACAGGAGACCATGAAAAAGTTGCTAAAAAGGTTGCTGATGAGGTGGGTATAAAAACGCTCTATTTTGGTATGTCTCCATTAGAAAAAGCTGAACTTTTAACCTCTTTGAAAGAGCAGGGAAAAACAGTAGTAATGGTAGGAGATGGAATCAATGATGCCTTGGCTCTTTCCAAAGCTGATGTAGCAATTGCAATGGGTTCTGGAGCAGATGTTGCCTTGGCAATGTCAGATGTAGTTGTTTTGAATGACTCACTCAAAGGGATAAAAGAGAGCTTTATAATTTCACGACGAACGTATACTTTTATAAAACAAAATTTACTCTTATCGTTGATTTATAATGTTATAACCATTCCCTTGGCAATGGCTGGTTTTGTTATTCCCTTGGTAGCTGCTTTATCAATGAGTTTGAGTTCTTTGCTGGTAGTAGGAAACTCTATGAGAATAAAAACAAAGGAGTTATAGAGTATGAATGCAGTTTTAAAATTGGAGTTAATTGTTGGATTGTTGGCAAGTTTTACCATGCTAACCATTTTTATTTGGAGTGTTAAAAAGGGTGGTTTTGATGACAGTAAAAAGATGATGGATGGAATGCTTTTTGATTCAGAAGAGGATTTACAAGATGCTGTAAACAGGGAGAATAAACAAAAAGCTTTGAAAGAGAAAAAGCTTAAGGATTTAGAGAAATCTAAAGAGGAAGACTAAGACTATATCCTAAACTAGAGTTGTTTATAATAAACTCTTTAGAGGTCTTATTTCGTAAGCGTCGAATAAAGGTTCTTACCCGTTCATTGGGAATATTCTCTTCTTTCCAAAGGGCTTTTTTTATCAGTTGATTATCAGCAAGATACTCATCTTGTTCAAGAAGTAGTAGTATAAAATCCAATTCTCGTTTAGT
>CAYPCV010000147.1:0-3132 GCA_964409295.1 uncultured Sulfurovum sp. | reverse complement strand
ATGGAGCAACCTATCATATAGTATCAAGGGTTGATTTTCGTGAGGCTAAGGGTGAGATTTGTGGGAAAGATAAGAGGTTGTTTTTTGTAGGGGACGATTGCCATCGTACCGATTAATATCTGCAATTTGAATATGTGGTGTGATAGCAATCACACCCTACGGATTAATCTTTAAGAGCTTTATAAACTCCAACAGCAGATACAACAACTACTATTACAATAAAAACAAGCATTACAATATCTAACGTACCCATCTATTTTTCCTCCAATTCATTATCTCTAAGTTGACCACAAGCTGCAGATATATCTAAGCCTTTTGATTCTCTAATAGTACAGTGTAAACCATGTTTGGTTAAATACTCTTGAAAAGATTTCATATCTTTCTCTTCAGGTCGTTTAAACTCTGTTCCTCCATATGGATTAAAGTAGATAAGGTTTACTTTTGACTTGATTCCATTTAGAAGAGCTAGTAGTTTTTTAGCAGCATCCATAGAGTCGTTTACATCTTTTATGACAAGGTATTCAAACATTACCCTCTTTCGGTCATTGATAGGAAACTCTTTTACAGCATCTATAATAGACTGAATATTGTAAGCTTTGTTAATGGGCATCAACTGTTCTCTCAACTCATCGTCAACTGCATGTAAAGAGATTGCCAAGTTTACGCCAAGCTCCATTTTTCCAAGTTTGACAATTTTAGAACTTAATCCAGAGGTTGAAATGGTTTGTCTATGTGGTGCAATTGCCATGCCATCTGGGTCAGCAAATACACGAGACGATTGACTAACTGGACCTAAGTTATCTAGTGGTTCACCCATTCCCATGTAAACTATGTTAAGCCTTCTGTTCGCGTCAATGTTGTTGTCTTTTTTTATGTAACGTATCTGTTCCACTATCTCACCAGCTGTCAAGTTTGCTACAAAACCACTCTTTGCTGTTAGACAAAAAGAGCAACCAACCTTACAACCAACCTGACAAGATATACAGACTGTATACTTCTCTTGTTGCTTAACAGAACCATCTTCGTTGAACTGTTTTTTCTTCATTAAAAGTAAAACTGTTTCAACTGTGTTTCCATCTTCTAGTTCAAAAAGATACTTGGTACTACCATCTCTACTGCTCTCTTTTCTTATCATGGTTAGTGGTTCTATTCTGTACTTCTCTGCTAATTCATTTTTTAGAGCTTGTGGTAAGTTCTTCATCTCCTCAAAAGAGTTTACATACTTATGGTAAAGCCATGAGTAGACTTGCTTGGCTCTAAATGCTGGTTTAATTAAACTTGACAACTCTTCTCTGGTGTAGTCTTGTATGCATGGTTTTGGTTCTGTTCTCATTTTAAATTCTTTCGTTTTATTAATTATGGTCGGTGAACCGACCCTACGCTTTTATGTATGCTGTTAATCGTGCCATTGCTTCTTTATGGTTCTCCATAAAATCTCTGTGTGCATTTGTATTACAGTAGTTTGTCACTATGAAAAGTCCTGCGACAGGTATGTTAAACAGTTGTGCAACTTTTATGACAGCAAAGAACTCCATGTTCTCTAGGCTAATACCTTTTTCTAGGTAATATTTTGACAAGCTTCTGTCAGTCGTAATGTAGTTAGAAGAGTTTACAATTGTTTCACGTGAAACATCTTCGGAAGCTGACACCATATTGTCGATAGGGGTGTAAGCATTGGCATTGAAAAAACCATTCTCTATATTGGTTGCTGTCTTCGACTGCACAATGTCAAAAATGTTATGCTCACCGTAAGAACCTGCTGTTCCTACAAACATGAGAAAAGCTGGTTTCTCTTTTTCCAAATAACGAGTAAGATTAATAGCAATATCTATTAACCCTATTCCCATTGGTTTTGCAAAATCAAATGTTTCGCTCTCTCCTGCACAGATGAACATATTATATTCTCACTGGAATGTTGTTGTCACGCAAGTAACGTTTTAAGTCCATAATATCTATCTCTCTAAAGTGAAAAATAGAAGCAGCCAAAGCAGCATCTGCATTACCTTTTGTAAATGCCTCTTTCATATGTTTCATAGTTCCTGCTCCACCACTTGCAATAATAGGAATGTTGACAACCTCTGCAATGCGTGAGTTTAAATCGTTTGCAAATCCTGCTTTGGTTCCGTCACTATCCATAGAGGTTATAAGCAGTTCCCCTGCACCTCTACTGTAAGACTCTTTTGCCCATTCGATTGCATCTATGCCTGTGTCATTTCTTCCACCATGGGTAAAGATGTTCCATCTGTTTTCGGATACTTTTTTTGCGTCAATAGCCACGACAATACATTGTGAACCAAAACGCTTTGCACCTTCATTTATAAACTCAGGTCTTTTAATGGCAGCAGAGTTTATGCTCACTTTATCACAACCTACATTGAGAAGTTTGTAGATGTCATTTAGCTCTCTGATTCCACCACCAACTGTTAATGGAATGAAAACCTCTTTGGCAACTTCCTTTACAACATCGACAATAGTAGCTCTACCTTCATGGGTTGCACCAATGTCTAAAAAGGTTATCTCATCTGCACCCTCTATGTTGTAACGCTTTGCAACCTCAACTGGGTCACCTGCATCTCTTAGTCCTACAAAGTTTACACCTTTAACGACACGACCGTTGTCTACATCGAGACAAGGGATAATTCGTTTTGCAAAATATTCCATTATATTCCTTACCAATTCTTACTCATTATAAAACTTGAAAACAGTAGGGTTAACTTTAGCCGACAGAAAATAAATTATAATTAAGAACGTCGGCTAAAGCCAACCCTACAACAAGCCGAAGATTATTGAGAGAAAGAAGTATTTTTATGGTAGAATTATATCCAACATTTTTTATAGAGCTACTATATGCTATAAAAAGAATCCTATAAGTAAGAATTGTGTAAAATGAATAAAATAGAAAATCTATCAGAATTTGCAAACAAAAGATATGGTCAGAACTTTTTAAAAAATGACGCAATTATAAAACGAATCATCCAATCGATTCCCAACGACAACTTAAGAGTTGCAGAAATTGGGCCTGGCTTAGGTGATCTAACCAAAGAGTTGGTTACAACTCGAAATGTCACAGCATTTGAGGTTGATAAAAGATTATGTGAACATCTCCAAACAACATTTAGTGAATCTATCCAC
>CAYPCV010000146.1:0-8764 GCA_964409295.1 uncultured Sulfurovum sp. | reverse complement strand
TTTTTAGGGTTGTTATATTTCAAACCGTCCACTCTCTTCACTTAAAATATCTCTAAAAATTTCATGTATATTAAGTTTTTATACATATTTTAAAATTTTTTGGGAGATACACTCTATGCGACTCGTACTTTTTCTTAGCCTTATGTTATCAATGCTCTATTCTACAGGACTTGATAATCAACTTGACTCAACTCTTAACAATGCACCTTTTCAATTTGCTCAAACCCCTAAAGAACAGAAACGAATACGTTCTCTTTATAAAATGAATAAAAATCAAGCTTTATGGATTGGACATGCACGTAATTTGAATGCTCTAAAAGAAGCTCTTCAAAATCCAAAATTTAACTATAAATATAAAGATTTTTATCAAAGCCAAATAGAACAATATAGCTATTTACTTCACAATCAGATGAATTTAAATCAAAATATTAACGAGCTTGTAAAACTCGATATTTTTCTAACACGTGCGTACTTATCTCTCACAGACTTTATTGTACATAGTGATATTGATTGGGATGAAGTACAAAAAAAATTAGCAGAATTAAAAGAGGAAAAAGATATTACAGCCAATTGGGAAATGGTACGAAAAAAATCTCCTTCAATCTCCAAACTTTTTTCAGCACTAAAGCGAGAAGATATTAATGGTTTATTAAACTCTTTAATTCCTCTACCTAAACTGCATAAAGATTTAATAGAAGCTCTAAATTTTTATCAGAGTATGGGTTCTCTACCTCGTATAAAATATGCTAAAGATTTAAAGCTAGGAGACCAATATCCCTATATTTCAGATGTAAAGAAACGCCTTATTCAAACAGGGGATATGTTTAATAGTAATAATACAAACGATGTATTTGATGAAGAGTTAAAACGTGCATTGTACAACTATAAAGATCGCTTTAAACTACCTCAAAATAGTATGATTGATAAAATCACTGTCTATTATATGAATAAGCCTACACACTTACAGACACAAAGTATTATTACCAATCTTGATAAATTAAGAGTTTTTCCAAATAGATTTCCAAAAGAGTACATTCGAGTTAACCTTGCTGATTTTTCTACAGATTACATGAGAAATAATCACTCTATTTTACATATGAGTACGGTAGTCGGAAGAGATGTACGCCCAACTCCAATTTTTGCAAGTTACATGACCTACCTTGTCCTTAACCCCACATGGAATATTCCAGAAAACTTAGTAAGAAGAGATTTAACCATTGCATTATCAGAAGACCCTAATTACTTATTGGAACATAATATTCATGCCTTCAAAGGATGGAAGAGTAAAAAAGATATTACAGAGAGTTTCACTCCTGAAATGTTACTTCCGTATCAAGATAAAGAAAAAGGACATATTCCCTATCGTTTTGTACAATATCCTGGCGACGATAATGCCCTAGGAAGAATTAAATTCATGTTTCCAAATAAATACTCTGTTTATCTTCACGATACCGATAATAAGTCTCTTTTTGAGCGTCGATACTTGGTTTACAGTTCAGGCTGTATGCGCTTGGAACAACCATTTAAACTTCTTGAAGTATTGAAATCTCGCCTAAAATCAAGAGACATTGCACTGATTGAGAAATATAGAAATACTCTAGAGACAAAGCACATTAACTTTACAAAAAAGCTAGCTGTTCAAACAACCTATTTCACAGTATTTAAACGAAATGGATTAACCTATTTTAGAAAAGATATTTATGGATATGATGCCTTTATAGAAGCGTCAAAAAAAGACGATAACCAAGCTTTTACCACAGATAGTACTCTCTACTAGCTCTACCTATCTTTTTATGCTTATATAGGCATAAAAAGACTTTCCAGTCTAACAATAACTCTCTTAAGCTTTTAAAACCCCCGAAAATTTTATTCTTTGTGCATGAGTGATTGCAACTGCCATAGCATCCGATATATCAAAGGGTCTAATCTCTTTTTTTATCTTTAATAGACGTTTAACCATAAAAGCCACTTGCTCTTTAGTTGCCTTTCCATTACCTGTAATTGCCTTTTTCACTTGCAAAGGTGTATACTCTGCATAGTCTCCAACAGAGAGAAGTACTTTTAAACTTAAAGCTCCACGAAACTGTGCTAACTTAAGAACTGTTTTAGGATTATGAGCATAAAAAATATCTTCAATCGCTACTTCATCGACGTTATGAGCAGATAAAATTAAATCCATACCTTTCGTTAATTCAAGCATTTGTGCTTTCAAATGGTCTTTTTTAAACTTTAATACACCTGCTTCTATAAGGCTATACTTTTCACATTCTAATTTTAATAAGCAGTATCCCATATTTCGGGTTCCAGGGTCAATTCCAAGTACAACCATTCACATCCTTTTCAAAATGTGAATAACTTTATTCACATCTTCTTATAGGCTTATTTTAGCCAACTTTAGGTAATATTCACAAATTTTATTCACACAAACAATAAGGTAATTATGAATATAGGAAATAAAGTATTAGAAAAGATTAAGGATGAGATAAGTAATAAAGATTGGAATCGTTATATGAAGAATCTTACCTATAACGAAAAAGAATCAAAAAATAATATTGCACAATTTTATGCACCCAATATTTTATTAGCAAGATGGATTAAAACCAAGTATAAATTTCAATTGGCACATCTTTTTGAGTTGGAAACAAAAATAAAACCCCGTATTATTATCTCAACTACACAAGAAAAAGGATTACAAGAACAGCTTAATGAATCCAACAATGACTCAACTAAAGAACAAAAAAATCAAGGTAAAAGTACCATCTTAAATCCTTCTTTTACCTTTGAAAGTTTTATTGTCGGAAACTCTAATCAATTCGCCTATACAACAGCAAAAAGTGTTGCAGAAAAGCCTGGAGCAATTTATAATCCTCTGTTTTTATATGGAGGTGTAGGACTAGGAAAAACACACCTTATTCAAGCCATAGGAAACTACCAAGTTTTTCAAGGTAAAAAAGTTATCTATACAACTTTTGAACAGTTTATGAATAAATTTACATCGCATCTTCGTGCACAAACAATGGACCGTTTTCGAGAACATTTTAGAGAGTGTGATATTCTTATTATTGATGATATTCAATTTTTAAGTGGCAAAGAACAGACCCAAGAAGAGTTTTTTCATACCTTTAATGAATTGCATCAAGCCAAGAAACAAATTATCATTACATCTGATAGACAACCCCATAAAATTCGGGGTTTAGTAGACAGATTACGAAGTCGATTTGAATGGGGATTAATGGCCGATATTCAACCTCCTGAGCTGGAAACTAAAATTGCTATTATTAAAAAGAAATGTGAGATAGATGGAATTAATCTAAATCAAGATATCATTAATTTTTTAGCCTCAAACATGGGAAATAATATTCGAGAAATAGAGGGTGCCATTATCAAGTTAAATGCCTACTCAGGATTAATGAATCAAGAGTTAACATTAGAGTTTGCACACAATGTCATTAAAGACCAATTAATTGAAAAACAGAACAATATATCTATAGATGATATTGTTACATTTATCTCCAAAGAACTAAATGTAAAACTATCCGATATTAAATCCAAAAAGCGAACCCGTATTGTTGTTCGAGCAAGAAGGATTTCAATCTACATTAGTCGAAGTTTAACCTCAAACTCTATGCCACAAATAGCCGTCTATTTTGGAATGAAAGACCATACAGCTGTTAGTCATGCTATGAAGAAAGTGAAAGAAATCATTGAAGAGGATGAAAGTTTTAAAGTTTTACTAGAAGAATTATCTAATAAAATAAATAAAAGTTCACAAATAAAAAATTAATTTTGAATAAGTATCTACTTAAAAGTAACTATATGTGAAAAAAAGATATAATTTCAAATGTGAAAAGATGTGAAAAGTCGTCACATCTTTGTCATCAAAATAAAACCCGTAATATAGGGCTTCAAAGCACTTATTCACATATTCACGTAGAACTACTACTACTACTATTTATTTAAATAAATAAAGCATAAAAAATAGGGAGATTAAATGAAAATTCGTGTTAATAAAATATTAATAGAATCCATACTTATCAATCTGCAACCTTTTTTGGAAAAAAAAGATGCTAGTCAAATCACATCCCATATCTATTTTGAAGCTCAAAATGATATTTGTACAATTAAAGCAACTGATGGAGAAATTGGTTTAATTATTACTAGCAATAATATGCTTATTGAAGATGAAGGTTCTTTTACAGCAAATGGGAAAAAACTATTAGATATAATTCGTATTCTTAAAGATGAAGAAATCAGTCTAGAGCAAATAGAAAATCATATTAGTATCAAACAAAATAAATCAAAATTTAAATTACCAACGTTTAACAGTGATAACTATCCTTCTTTTCCTCTAATTGAAGATAAACCTCAAATAACATTAGATTCTATTAATTTGATTAAAGGTTTAAAAAAAATATCATCAGCAATTGATAATAATAATCCAAAGTTTGAACTTAATGGAGCATTACTTAATATTAAAAATAGTTCAACAGAACTTGTAGGAACAGATACTCGTAGATTAGCTGTAGCCTCTCTTTCTAATCAAAACGAAAAAGAGTTTTCACTTATAATTCCTAAAAAAGCTATTTTAGAAATTCAAAAGCTTTTTATAAATCAAATTAATATCTATTACGATACAACCAATCTAATTATCAAAAATAATAACTATTACTTCTTTTCTCGTTTAATCAACGGCAACTATCCTGATTATGCTCGAATTATTCCTAGAGAAAGTAAACTTTCAATTAATCTACCTAAAAAAGAGATGTTAGAATCTATTAAAATGATTACAACCATCTCTCAAGAGATTAAATTAACTTTTTTAAGAGAAAGTATTATATTTAACTCTCTAACAGCTGATAGTATAGAAGCTAAAACAGAGCTTTTAATTCATACAGGAATAGAAGAAGATTTTAATCTTCATGTCAACAGTCGATACCTTTTAGATTTTATCTCTCAAGTAGAAGAAGATGAGTTTCAAATTTTACTCAATGAACCAACTCTACCATTTATTTTGAGAGATAAAAATTTTATTACAGTTATTATGCCAATTATCGCATAAAAAAATAGGAAGAATATAAATGTCAATAAATCAAACCAAATACATATTTGTTACAGGTGGAGTATTAAGCTCCTTAGGAAAAGGAATTACTGCCGCTAGTATTGGAACCCTTTTAAAACATTCAGGGCTACGAGTAGCTGTTTTAAAATTAGATCCATATATCAACGTAGACCCAGGAACAATGTCTCCTTTAGAGCATGGAGAAGTATTTGTAACCAAAGATGGTGCAGAGACTGATTTAGACTTAGGACACTATGAACGTTTTTTAGATACAGCACTTACTCAAAATAATAACTTTACTACAGGTCAAATTTACAAAACAGTTATTGAAAATGAACGTGAAGGTAAATATCTTGGAAAAACTATTCAAATTGTTCCTCATATTACCAATGAAATTAAAGAACGAATTATAAAAGCAGGAGAAGGTAGAGATATTCTTATTGTCGAACTCGGTGGAACAACAGGAGATATGGAAGGAATGCCTTTTCTTGAAACCATCCGTCAAATGAAACATGAATTAGGAAAAGAGAACCTTATGAACATTCATGTAACTCTTCTTCCTTATATTCGTACAGCAGGAGAGTTAAAAACAAAACCAACACAACACTCTGTTCAAGAGTTAAGACGTATTGGTATTACTCCTCAAATGTTAATTCTTCGTGGAGAAGAGCGTATACCTACAGATATTAAACGTAAAATTGCGTATACTTGTGATATAGATGAAGCATCCGTTATAGAAGCTGTTGATGCTCCAACAATCTATGAAGTACCTCTTAACTTTATGGCTCAAGATATTTTAGAACCTATAGCTAAAGAGTTAAGATTACCTGAATTAAAACCAAATATGAAATTGTGGTCTGAGCTTGTAAGTAAAATTATTCAACCCAAAAAGAAAAGAACTATTGCTTTTGTTGGTAAGTATTTGGATTTAAAAGAGTCTTATAAATCACTAACCGAAGCACTTATCCATGCTGGTGCAAATCTTGATACACATGTTGAAATAAAATGGGTAGATAGTGAAAAAATAGAAAATAACTATGCTAAAAAGTTCCTTGTTGATTGTGATGGAATTTTAGTAGCAGGTGGTTTTGGAGAGCGTGGTGTTGAAGGAAAAATTCAAGCTATTCAATACGCTCGTGAAAATAAAATACCATTTTTAGGAATCTGTTTAGGAATGCAACTGGCTATGGTTGAATTTGCACGAAATGTTTTAGGTTTAGAAGATGTAACTTCTGTAGAGTTTAATACTGAAACAAAAAATCCAATTATCTTTTTAATTGATGAGTTTATTGATGCAAGTGGTGCAAAACAGATTCGGACAACAACCTCTCCAATGGGTGGTACAATGCGTTTAGGCGAATATGAATGTGATACTAAAGAGGGTTCAAATCTGCGTGAAGCTTACGGTGCATCAACAATTTTTGAACGTCATAGACACCGATATGAAGCTAACCCTCAATATCGTGATGCTTTAGAGCTTAATGGAATGGAGATTACAGGGGAATCTAACGGTTTGATTGAAGCTGTTGAAGTCAAAGACCATCCTTGGTTCTTAGGAGTTCAATTCCACCCTGAATTCACATCAAGACTTCAAGCTCCAAACCCTTCTATTTTAGCATTTGTGAAAAGTGCTTTACAAAATAGAGATTAAATATCCGTAGATTCGATTTTATCGAATCTATAAAACAAGGAGATTTATGCCTTACCCACTAATTACCCCTCAGCAGATTGAAAAAAAATTAAAAGAACGTTTTTTTATAAATGGTTTTCTCTCTTTAGCAGATTTACCTAAACCCTCAACATTCAAAGATATGGATAAAGCTACAGCTAGAATCGTTAAAGCAATTCATACAGGCGAAAAAATTATGCTTATTGGCGATTATGATGTTGATGGGGTAACCTCTACTACCTTGATGAAAATGTTTTTTAATGAGATTGGTGTTGAGTTAGAGTGGATTATCCCCAACCGTTTTAAAGATGGCTACGGTCTCTCTCCTAATTTAATTCCTAGAGTCGAGGGATTTGATTTGGTTATTACCGTTGATAACGGTATCTCTGCTGTTTATGCCTCGCAACTCTGTAAAGAAAAAGGGATAGATTTAATTATTACTGATCATCATATTGTTCCTTCTGTTATTCCCAAAGCTTATGCTATCGTTGACCAAAAACAAGAAGCCTGCACTTTTCCCTATGAAGAAGTGTGTGGTGCACAGATAGCATGGTACTTGATAGCATCACTTAATAGGGCTTTAAATAGCCAAATAGATATTAAGTCATACCTAGGCTTGGTCTCTATCGCAATTATTGCTGACATGATGCCTCTGCAACATATCAATCGAGCAATGGTTACGGCAGGATTAAAGCTCTTAAGTCGTTCCCCTCTACCTGCAATTCGTGCATTTATGGACAAGTTAGACAAAGTAGCACTAAATGCAGAAGATATAGGGTTTCAAATTGCCCCTGTTTTAAATTCAGCAGGAAGAATGGATGATGCAAAGTGGTCGGTAGAACTCTTATTAAGTGATAATATCTACGATGCACGAGTCCGTCTTGAACGATTGGTTGATTTTAATGATTCACGTAAAGCTATTGAGCAAAAAATAACCGATGAAGCGATTGAAAAAGCCAATTTAAACGATAATGTCTTGGTTATTGCAGGAGAAGATTGGCACGAAGGTGTGGTAGGAATTGTAGCTGCACGGGTGGGGCGACGTTTCGAGAAACCAACTATTATTTTAACAAAAAGTGAACAAGGCGAACTCAAAGGGAGTGGACGAAGTTTTCATGTCTGTAATCTTTTTAAAATAACTGAACCTTGTCGTCCAATACTCCACAAATTTGGTGGACATGACGCTGCAATTGGGTTAAGCCTAGCTCCTGAAAATTTAGAGCAATTTAGAAAACAAATTAATCAAAATTATGAACTTGAAAACTACGAACCAAGCCACATTGACCCCGATATTTTAGGAGAATTACGTTTTTCACATATAGATTTTACACTTGTGAATAAGATGAAATCCTACGAACCTTATGGTCAAGGAAACCCCCGTCCAAAATTTATTAGCTCAAACGTCATCATCGAAGATGTAAACGATATGGGAAAAGAGAAAGAACATCGACGTTTCACTTTTTCGCAAAATGGAGCAACTCAACAAGCTGTACTTTTTAAAACTAAAGAAGTTTTTCACATAGGGCAAGTGGTCACTGTGATTTATGGGATTAATGAAAATCATTTTAATAATAGAGTTACTTTGCAGTTGATGGTGGAGAAGATACAATAGCATTATAGAGGGTTTTATGCCAACATTTGGGTAGACACATCGGTCGACCCCTACAGGTTCAATAGGTTATAAATATCTTTTATTTATGCGATATGTAGGGGTCGACAGCCTAGCCTATACCCATTTTATAAAAATAGACCCATTAGTTTATTTATTGATTTTATATCCAATTTGGGATATAATAAACAAAAATCACAGGAGCCAATAATGAAAACTCAAACCACTATTAGAGTTGATGAACTCAATTATAATCTAGCAAAAGAGATTTTGGCTAAACTAGGGCTAAACTATTCACAAGCTATTGCTGTTTTTAATAATATGATAGTAATGCACCAAGGACTTCCATTTGATGTAAAAATTCCAACCAAAGAGACAGAAATTGCACTAAATGAACTCAAAACAAGAGATGGGAAAAGCTTTAAAA
>CAYPCV010000145.1:0-4427 GCA_964409295.1 uncultured Sulfurovum sp. | reverse complement strand
GTGGGTGTGTTTAGATAGGTCTCTTTATCTCCCCAACCAAAGGCTAAATATCCTTCTCTATTTTTAATTAAACTTCTTAGCTGTATTGTGAGCTTTTTACTATTTATGCTTTTTATATTTATGACGATGTCGGAGTGCATGGTGTCGTAGAGAATATAAATCTCTTCGTCTCTTTTTTGCTTTTTTTCTTCTTTTGTAGTTGGTAAAAAAATAAGTAGATAAGCTGTTAAAAAATAAAGAATAGTTGTTAATATAAAAAATATTAACAATTTTAGAATAAATTTGACACTTTTAATAAAAATCATTAGAAATCTTCTGTTAAGTTTTATGGCAATAATAATATAAAAATATTAAATTATTGTAAATTAGTAATAATTTGTTAATCTAAAAGGGATATAATACTCCCATACAGGAAAAATTAATAGGTTAGAAGGAAAAATAGTTATGAGTGTTAAAGTTGTATGCCCGAGTTGTGGAAAAGTAAATAAGATACCTAAAAAAGAGAGCTATGCAAAAGCAAATTGTGGTCATTGTAAAGAGAGTATGTTGAATAGAAAACCTTTAGAGGTTGATAAAGAGGAGTTGTTACATATCTTAGTAAATAGTGACATTCCTGTTGTTGTTGATTTTTGGGCTCCATGGTGTGGCCCATGTGTTCAGATGGCACCTGCTTACGAGGAAGCATCTAAAAGTATGTCTCTACAGGTACAATTTTTAAAAGTAAATACAGAAGAGCATCAAGCTTTAGGGGCAATGTATGGAATTGAGAGTATTCCTACAATGATTATCTTTAAAGGGACAAAAGAAGTTGAACGAATCTCTGGTGGTATGAGTGCTGGTCGTTTAGTTAATTGGACAAAACAGTTTGTATAAAGGAAGCTAGCGTGGCAAAAGGGAAAATATTACTATTAGAGGATGATGCAAATCTAAATGAGACGATTACAGAATTCTTAGAGGAAGAAGGCTACTTAATTTCAAGCTCTTATGATGGGTATGAAGCACAAGATAGAATGTATGAGAGTAAATTTGATTTATTGCTTCTTGATGTAAATACTCCAGGGATTGATGGGTTTACACTATTGCAAGAGGCACGAGAGAACGATGTGGTTGCCCCTGCTATTTTTATTACTTCACTTGATGGTGTGGATGATTTAGAAAAAGGGTTTAAGAGTGGCTGTGATGACTATATTCGTAAACCATTTGTTTTAAAAGAGCTTCTGATTCGTGTAGAGACGCTTTTGCGACGAGGATTTTTTCATGAATCTACGGACTTAATCTCTTTGGGAGATGGGATTAAATATAACACTAAGTCAAATGAACTGTTGGTTAATGGAGTAGCCGAGACGCTAGGAAACAAGGAGTCGGCTCTCTTTAAGCTTTTTATGAAGCATCCTAACGAGGTACTTTCTCATGATAGAATTTATAAAGAGCTGTGGGACTATGACGAAGACCCAAGTGATACAGCTTTACGAACGTATATTAAGAATATTCGTAAAATTATAGGTAAGGATAGAATTGTCAGTATCAAAAAACAAGGCTACAAATTTACTTCGTAGCAGTGAAAAGAGTTCATTAAGAAGATTTTTAGTTCTTTATTTTATTTTGGTAGTAATGATATTGTCTCTTTTAGGGACATTTTATTACCAAAGTAAAGAGAAATTAATGTACTCTAATCAACGAACAATCCTTTCAAACTATGCTCATGAACAGATACAGCAATTACGACGACTGCATCAAGACTTTCCTCAAAAGACTGAATATCCACGAAGCTCAGAGTTTCGTTCAGCCATTTATGATATTGAGCGTTCTAAAATTTTTTCAACACTTAGTCCTCAACCCATTTATTTTAATAAAGCATTTTATCGAAAAAATGGCACGATACGTTTTCGGATGTATTTGGATGATTATTATCTAGGTGCAAAGTATCTTTTTATTGAAATAGATGAAGACAAAGAGTGGTACAGTAGCGTTATGATGGATATTTTTACACTTGGTACAATTATTTTGATTGTTCTTGGTATTTTTGGTCTTTTCTTTGTGAATCTTTTTTTACGTCCTATGAAAAACTCTATTGTACTTTTAGATGATTTTATAAAAGACACAACACATGAGCTAAATACACCAATTTCAGCCATTTTGGCTAATGTCGAGATGATGGATTTAGATGTTATGGAAGAGAAAAATAGAAAAAAACTCTCACGGATTAATATTGCAGCAAAAACTGTTTCTCATCTTTACCAAGATTTAACGTATTTAACACTTGACCATAATCGACAATCTAAAGATGAGTGGATTGATTTAAAAAGACTTATTGAAGATAGAGTCGAGTATTTTGCTATTTTAGCAGGTTCTAAAAAAGTTACTTTTGATTTGAATTTAAACTACTCTACAATCTTTATAGATGGGATTAAAATTGCAAGAGTTGTTGACAATTTAATCTCAAATGCGATTAAGTACAATAAGCGTGGAGGAAAAATAGAGATTACTTTACGAAAAGATTATTTTATTGTTCAAGATTCAGGTATTGGGATAGAAGCTGAAAAAGTAAGTGATATTTTTGAACGTTATACTCGATTTAACAGCTCTGAAGGTGGCTTTGGAATTGGTCTAAATATTGTTAAAAGTATTATTGATGAGTACTCTTTAAAAATATCGGTTCAGTCAGTATTAAAAGAGGGTACAAGTATTCGTGTAGATTTTTTAAAAGGAACGGTAGATGATAGATAAATTATTATTAATCTTGTTACTAACACTAAGTTTAACAGGAGAAGAGTTGGAAAAAAAAGTAGAAAGTAAGGTCTATAGTGAACACTGTCTCCCTTGTCATAAACATTTACCTTACTCTTTAGAAAAAATTTATATGCTCTATCTGAAAACATTTTCTGGAGAATTGACATTTAAGGCTTCATTAAAAGCATTTCTTAAAGAGCCTTTAGAAGAGACATCTGTAATGCCTGATGAGTGGATTGAAAATTTTTCAGTAAAAGAGAAGACAATTCTAACAGATAAAGAGTTGGATGAGGCAATAGATACCTATTGGGAACTCTATGATGTCCGAAAAAAATTACATTAAAACATTTTAAAAATTTATTTTTGCTTCATTATGTTTTGGTAACATTAAGGTAACAAAACTTCTGTATACTCTGAAAAAATATAAAGGATACAGAGTGAAAAATACAATTAAGTTGGGTTCATTATCATTAGTGACCTCACTATTATTAGCAGGTTGTGGAAGTTCTTCAAGCTCAAGTACAAATGATAGTAATGATGTTACAGAGGAAAAAGTAGGATATTTTATTGATGCTGCTGTAGCAGGTGCTGAGTATACAACAACATCAGAATTAAATGGAACAACAGATAGTTTTGGTCGTTTTAATTATAAGGATGGAGATAAAGTAAAACTCTATATTGGAAAGCTTCTACTTGGAGAGGTAGAACCAACAGATGAGGGTTTAATTACACCAAAAACGTTAGCTAGTCAAAGTGAAGATTCAGCAAATGCTGAAAGCTTGATTTTAAGAGTGCTTCAGTCTTTAGATAGTGATTCTAATGTCAGTAATGGAATTACTTTAGATAGTACTACAATAGAGAGTTTCTCAACGCTTGATAATGAGATTGATATTCTCTCTTTAGAATCAGAAGAGAACTTGACCGATATTCCTGAAATTGGGAGTAGAATTGATAGTGATAATGATGGTATTATTGATGTGAATGCTACGGATGCACAGAACCATTTTGATGATAGTATTCAAAATTGGGATAATGGATATAGACCAGATGAGAATGAAGGTACAAGTGATGTTGTTGATACTAATGATACGACAACAGGACATGGAGATAGTATAGATTTAAATAATTACTCTTTGTCGATATTAACAGATAAGCAGAAGTATGCGTTGGCGTATATGTGGAATGAAGAGAAATTGGCGTATGATGTTTATACTGAATTAAATAAAGTTCAACCACAAAAACAGCTAGAGAATATAGCAACTCGTTCAGAAATTAATCATATTCAGATGGTAGAAGATTTAATACAGAGATATGATATTAACATTACAAACTTAGATACCTATGAGATTAAATACAGTGAAGAGGAACTGCGTGCCTTACCTGCTGGAAAATTTGGTGTAGATTCGATTCAATCTCTCTATAATGTACTCTATGATAAAGGAATTAAGTCAACACAAGATGCATTAGAAGTTGGATGTATGGTTGAAGTAACAGATGTTAACGATTTAAATATTCATATTGCATCATCTCAAGAGATTAATGCAGAAGATTTATTAGATACTTTTGATAAGCTACGTTCAGGAAGTTACAGTCACTACTGGTCCTTTGATAAAGGGCTTAAGAATATGGGTGTTACAGATGGTTGTTGTTCTTTAGGTGCAGATTATTGTAAACCAGACTATCCACAAAATGAAAAT
>CAYPCV010000144.1:0-10395 GCA_964409295.1 uncultured Sulfurovum sp. | reverse complement strand
GCGTGTGGGCAACTTAGAGATAACGAATTAGAAGAAAAAGGAGTATAAATATGGAAACACTTGATTGGGTAATGGTAGGCTTTGTTGTCATAGTAGTTGTAGTGTCAGCAGTAGGTGTTTATAGAGTTTTAACAGACGATTAATAGCTAGTTGTGGTGCAATTATTATTGCACCCTATATGAAAAACTTCCTCTCTTTTTTCCCACAAATTTCATCTTTTGCTTTTAAAAAATCTACCTTGGAATAGATAGAGTAGTTTGCTCCATATGGAAAATGTAGAGCATTGGCATGAAGTAAAAGGCGTGTTGCACCTGTTGCAATAAAACGCTCTTTTTCTGTGATTGTTCCGTCAAGATAGTTGTCTGAAGCTTCAAAAGATGTTCCATAAATAGGGTCTCCTAAAATAGGATGTTTCACGTGAAGCAAATGTAAACGTATTTGGTGTAATCGTCCTGTCAATGGTTTACACTCAACAAATGTCGTGTCCAATTCTTTATCGTATTTTAGGGGGTTGAACTCTGTTTTGGCGTATTTTCCCTCTTTACAAATTTTTACTTTATGTTTATTGTCACTGTAATCTTTGCGTATACAGATAGACTCTTCTACTGTAAATGGCTCTGTCAATTTTCCTGTAACCCATGCCAAATAGCTCTTTTTAATGGTTTTTCTTTCAAATGAACCTTTTAAAAAACGCTCTGCATTTTTATGACGACTTGCCAAAAAAAGCCCTGATGTCTCCATATCTATTCTATGTGTTCCATTGGCATTTTGTCCTGAGTGGGTTCGTACTTCGTCAAGCATTGAATATTCTGTTGCCATAGTATTGGGGTGGACAAGTACTCCTGATGGCTTGTCAAATACTAAAAAATTTTTGTCAACAAAAATAGGTTTTACCCCTCGGCTTTTTGGTTCAAAATAGACCAATTCTATATCGCCTTCTATGGTTGCACCTGTATTATAAATGGACTGACCATCAATTAAAACACGACCTTTTGCAATTAAACGCTGTGCTTCGCCTTGTGTGAAATTTAGTTTTTTCATGATGTAAAGAAAAGCTTTGGTTGGTTTTTCTATGTGAAATGGTCGTTTAACAAATGGCATATTTTTACCTCTTTTTTAGTCGAATTGGATAGAATTCTATCATAAAAATCTGACACTTCTTTCGCAGAAAATTCATTACCTAAGGAAAACATTTAAAATGATAGAACGATACTCAAGACCAGAGATGGCAGAAAAGTGGACACAACAAGCACGATACGATGCTTGGCTCGAAGTTGAAAAAGCAGCTGTAAAAGCATGGAACAAATTGGGTCTTATTCCTGATGATGATTGTGAAAAAATTGTAAAAAATGCCTCGTTTTCTGTAGAGAGAATCGAAGAAATAGAAGCGATTACAAGACATGATTTGATTGCTTTTAATACCTCGGTTAGTGAAAGTCTTGGAGAAGAGTCACGATGGTTTCACTATGGAATGACCTCTTCGGATGCAGTTGATACAGGTGTAGCACTTCAGATGAAAGCCTCATTAGAGATTATTATAGATAATACTAAGATGCTTATGGAGTCTATTAAAAAAAGAGCTATTGAACATAAAATGACCTTGATGGTAGGACGAAGTCATGGTATTCATGGAGAGCCAATTACCTTTGGTTTGACATTGGCTGTTTGGTACGATGAGATGGCTAGACACTTAAAGAACTTGAATGAGACAATGGATGTTATTGCTGTTGGTCAAATTTCAGGGGCTATGGGGAATTTTGCTCATGCTCCACTTGAACTAGAAGAGTATGCAATGGCAGAGTTAGGATTAAAACCAGAGCCATGTTCAAATCAAGTAGTTCACAGAGACAGATACGCACGACTTGCAACAACTTTGGCTCTTTTGGCTTCTAGTGTAGAGAAGTTTGCTGTTCAAATTAGACACCTTCAACGAACCGAAGTATATGAGTGTGAAGAGTATTTTGCCAAGGGTCAGAAAGGCTCTTCTGCAATGCCTCATAAAAGAAACCCAATCTTGACAGAGAATATTACAGGTCTTGCAAGAATGATTAGAGCCTATGTTAACCCTGCTATGGAAAATGTAGCACTTTGGCACGAGAGAGATATTTCTCACTCTTCAACAGAACGTTTTTGGTTGCCAGATGCATTTATTACCACAAACTTTATGATGCACAGAATGAACAATGTGATTGCAAACTTAACTGTAATGCCAGAGAATATGATGAAAAACTTGAACTTAACAGGTGGACTTGTTTTCTCTCAAAGAGTTTTACTTGAACTGCCAATTGCAGGAGTAAGCCGTGAAGATGCTTATAGAATTGTTCAACGAAATGCCATGAAAGTTTGGGAAGAGATTCAACAAGGTAAGCCTAGTACCAACGATAAAGGAGAGTCTTTATATCTTCAATATCTATTGGCCGATGAAGAGTTGGGAGAATCGTTAAGTGAAGAGCAGATTCGAGAGTGTTTTAATTTTGACTACTATACTAAAAATGTAGACAAAATTTTTAATCGGGTTTTTCAATAAGTTGATTGAATGTTCTCTCGCAGTAGATAGTTAATCGACATTAAAATGATGTTGGTATATTTCATCTATACCCGTAATAAAAAATAAATAATATAACTATATGAAGGAATTACTATGATAAGAGTCGTAAAAAGAAGTGGGCGAGTTGAAACCCTTGATATTACAAAAATTCAAAAGTTTACTGCTTCGGCAGTAGAGGGGTTGCAACGCGTAAGTCAAAGTGAATTAGAAGTTGATGCTAATTTACAGTTCCAAGATATGATGACTTCAGAAAATATTCAACAGACACTTATTAAAACAGCTGTTGACAAGATTGACATTGATAGACCCGATTGGACATTTGTTGCTTCACGTCTTTTTTTATATGACATCTATCATAAGGTTACAGGTTTTACTGGCTATCCTCATCTTAGAGAGTATTTTGATAAAGGCGAGTCTGAAGGGCGTATACTTTTAGGTCTAAAAGAGAAGTATGACCTTGATGATTTAAATGAGTATATTGATGAAGATAGAGATTTACAGTTTACCTATTTGGGGATTCGTACTCTTTCTGACCGATATTTACTAAAAGGTGGAAATGGTCAACCCATAGAACTTCCTCAACATCTATTTATGGGTGTTGCTATGTTCTTGGCTCAAAATGAGTTTGATTGCCAAACTTGGGCTAAAAAGTTTTATGATATTTTATCCAAATTTGAGGTTATGGCTGCGACTCCAACGCTCTCTAATGCTCGAACTCCACGACACCAGTTATCATCGTGTTACATTGGCTCTTCGCCTGACAATATAGAAGGTATTTTTGATGCCTACAAAGAGATGGCATTACTGAGTAAATTTGGTGGTGGAATTGGTTGGGATTGGTCTCAAGTTCGTGGAATGGGAAGTTACATTGACGGACATAAACATGCAGCAGGTGGAATTGTACCTTTTCTTAAAATTGCAAATGATGTAGCCATTGCTGTTGACCAATTGGGTACGCGTAAAGGGGCGATTGCTGTTTACGTTGAACCTTGGCATATTGATATTAGAGATTTTCTTGATTTAAAGAAAAACTCTGGAGAAGAGCGACGAAGAGCTCATGATTTATTTCCATCATTATGGTTAAATGACCTCTTTATGCAACGTGTAGAAGAGGATGCTCGTTGGACTCTTTTTGACCCATATGAAGTGCGTGAGTTGACAAATCTTTACGGAAAAGAGTTTGAAGAGCATTACTTAGAATTAGAAGAGGGGAATCAAGAGATTACGCGTGAGACCATCTCTGCAAAAGGTTTATGGAAAGAGATTCTACGAAGTTACTTTGAGACAGGAAATCCATTTTTGACGTTCAAAGATACTGCCAATAAAGCCAATCCTAATAAACATAGTGGTGTGATACGAAGCAGTAATTTATGTACAGAGATTTTTCAAAACACCTCTCCTAATCACTATAAAATTAAATTAACTTATGCAGACCAAACAGTTCAACTGTTTGAAGAAGATGAAGTAATAACAGTTGACAATGGTATGACAAAACCTGCAAAAAAGATTACTGCATTAGATAGTTTAAATGGAAAACAGATTTGGATGGTGGATAAAGAGCAGAGTGATGGAGAGACAGCTGTTTGTAACTTAGCGTCAATTAACCTCTCTAAAGTTAATACAAAAGAGGATTTAGCACGGGTTATTCCTACAGCAATTAGAATGCTTGACAATGTAATTGACTTAAACTTTTATCCTTTAGCTAAAGTAAAAAAGACAAATGAGAAGACAAGAGCAATTGGATTGGGTGTTATGGGCGAAGCTCAAATGTTGGCAGAGTCTAAAATAGAGTGGGGGTCAAATGAACACTTCTTTAAAATAGATGAAGTGATGGAGTCAGTCTCTTATTATGCGATTAAATCATCTAGTGATTTATCAATTGAAAAAGGTCACTATCCAAACTATGAAGGTTCAGATTGGTCAAAAGGAATTTTTCCTATTGACCATGCAAATAAAGAAGCTTGTAAATTGGTTGAGCGTGGTGGACTTTTTGGTTACACCCATGATTGGTTAGCACTTAAAGAGAAAGTAAAAAATGATGGGATGCGTAATGGATATTTGATGGCTGTTGCACCAACATCATCTATCTCTATCTTGACAGGAACAACACAAGCGATTGAACCTGTGTATAAACGTAAATGGTTTGAAGAGAACTTATCAGGACTTATTCCTGTTGTTGCCCCTAATTTGTCCACAGAGACTTGGTCATACTACACACCTTCTTATGAGTTAAATCAGAATGTATTGATTAAAGCAGGTGCGATTCGTCAGAAATGGATAGACCAAGGGCAGTCGTTAAATATTTTTATCTCTTTGGATAAAGCTAGTGGAAAGTACCTAAATGAGATTTATATGAATGCGTGGAAGTATGGATTAAAATCTACGTATTATTTAAGAAGTCAATCGCCAGAGGCTTCTAATGATATAGAAGATAGAAGTCAAGAGTGTATTGGATGTCAATAGAACATTAATGATAAGAGAGGCAGAAGAGAGAAGAGACTTTTTTTCTCTTCTCTTCGTACTTTTTTATAAACTCTAATGTAGATACGATAAAATCCTATCTATGAATCTATCTTACTTAACTCAAACTTTTTTTATTGCACTTGTCTATTTTCTAGCAGGAAATCTAAGTCTAGCCATCTCTCCTGATAATAATATTGTAACGATTGTTGTTTTTTCTGCCGAAGGAATTGCCTTGGCTAGTGCTATACTGTATGGAAAGCGTGTTTTTATTGCTATTTTGATTGGACAGTTCTTTCTTGCTTATTATAATGGTATGTCATGGCAACCCTCTTTAGGGGTAGCTATTGTTAATTCGATAGAAGCCATTTTAGCTGTTATCTTTTTTCGGAAATTTAAACTTAATAAAAACCTCTCAACCTTTCGAGATGTTTTTTGGCTGATACTTATAATTTTATTTATTTTACAACCTTTTAGTGCTTTATCTGGTAATCTCATTTTGATGAAGTTTAATGTAATCGAGGCATCAGAGTATTTCAATAGCTCATTTTTTTGGTTTATTGGGAATATTACAGGGCAACTTTTGATTGCTCCAATGCTTCTACTGATGTATACAAATATCAAAAAGAGAGATACTTATAAAGTTTTTATGGTTGCTTCTGTATCAATTTTATTAAGTTATCTATTCTTAGAAATTTATCCTATTCAAAACCCACTATTACTTTTGGCTCTTACCATCTTTTTAACTCTATTTTTATCATATCAAAAAGGGGTGCATTATGGAGCATTTGCAACTGTTATTATTGCTTTTGTTTCACTCTATCTAACGCATAATGGGATTGGTGTTTTCATAGAAGGGAATCCTATTGACAATATTATTAATCTAAATTCCTACTTTATTTTTCAGATTCTGTTGGTACTTCTTTTTGGAACTTTGCTTTCAGATATGAAAAATCAAGCTAAAAATTTGAAAATTTTAGTAAAAAAAGAGGTTGAAAAAAATAGAGAGCAACAGTTTCATATGCTTCAACAAAATCGTCTCTCTCTTAAAGGAGAGATGATTAGTATGATTGCACATCAATGGAAACAACCTCTGAACAATTTGTCTCTTATTAATCAAATGTTGATTTTTCAATATGAAGATGGAGATTTAAATAACGAAGCTATTAAAGAGTTTAATAAAGATTCGACCAAACAGATTCGCCAGATGTCTCAAACCATATCTGATTTTACAAACTTCTTTAGCCCAGAAGTGAACAGCAGAGAATTTTATTTAAAAGAAGTTGTTCATCAATCTTTGGACTTTTTACGACCAATTTTAGTAAAAGAACATATTATTATTCATCTTGAAATGAAGTGTGAAACCGATATTTTACTTAAAGGGTATCCAAATGAGTTAGGACAGATGATTATTAATATTTTAAATAATGCCAAAGATGTATTAATGGAGAGAGAAGTCAAAAACCCTCAAGTATGGGTCAATGCAGAGCGTGTAAAAAATCAGATACATCTCTCAATAGAAGATAATGGAGGAGGAATCCCCTTGAATGTTATTGGAAAGATATTTGACCCATACTTCTCAACCAAGGCTAAAAACGGTACAGGGTTAGGGTTGTATATGTCAAAAATGATTATAGAAGAGCATATGAATGGTCAACTGTTGGTTTCCAACACTGACCGTGGTGCTAAGTTTGAAATAATATTATTGACGGCAACATTATGTTAAGTTAAAGTTTTGCAAGAAAGCTATCGCGAACTTTTTCAAACTGTTGATAGCTTTTCATGTCACATCCATCAATAATAATACAACGATTTAACATCATTAAAAATTGCATAATTCGATAGCGTTTATAGTCCAACTCTTTTCTAATAATATCAATCTCATCTTCAAGCACAATATTATGTGATTGAGCAAACTCTTGAAGTTCTAAAATCTCTTCAAACTCATCTGAGTCAATATTAAGCTCTTTTTGAAAGAATTTATAATACTTATTACTATTTTTTGGATTAACATTTTGAATAATTGTTAAAAGTAGACCAATCGAAGCACGTTTAAACGTTAGATTGTAACTGTTTGTCATTATTCCCCTCCTTTTATTATAATTATTTAATGGTTTTGACTCTCTGCAACCATGCCTAAATACTCCAATGAACTAAAAAACTGTTTTCGGTCAAATGGTTTTAGAAGATAGGTTCCGATATTTAATTCGGATGCTTTTTTTAGATATTCTGGGTCATCAAATGCCGTAAAAATACCAATAGGTTGATTGGAAGTAATCTTTTTTATCTCTTCAGACATCTCTAATCCATCCATTTTAGGCATACATATATCTGTCAAAACAATATCTGGTCGCCTCTCTTTATAGAGGGCAAGACCCTCTTCCCCATCACTTGCAACATAAACTTCTTTTGCTGAGGAACTTAATATCCTTTTTATTAACCTTTGAGTATCTTGGTCATCCTCAACATAGAGTATGGTAAGATTTTCAAGTAACATGAAAGCTCCTTTAAATTTTTTTGTGTTAATTCTATCAAAAAAATGTTCATTTTAGATAAAAGAGTTAATGAATTTTCGAAGAGAAGAGAATTTTAGTTATAATTATTTAACTTTAAAAAAGGACAAAAAATGAATTTTGAAAATGTAAGCGTAGAGATAGAAGGTAACAGTTATTTTGGTGGAGCTGTAACAAGTAGAACTATAAATTTTGCTGATGGAAGTAGAAAAACACTGGGCTATATGCAAATTGGCGATTATGAGTTCGGAACAGCAGAGGCTGAACTTATGGAGATAACAGCAGGAGAGCTTGAATATAAATTAACTGATTCCTCAGAGTGGATATTGGTTAAAAGTGGTGAGAGCTTTAATGTTCCTGCTAACTCTAAATTTTTGGTCAAGGTCAAAGAGGTTACAGATTATTGTTGCTCTTACTTATAATAAAACATAATAAAACTAACTATTCCCAAATTGTTTCTATTTGTAGAGTATATTTTCTTAAATTATTATAAAAATTAAAATTTAATATGCAAAAGATATTTTTAACTATATAATTTACTTAAATAAAATAGTTATTGAGGAGTAGTTATGAATTGGGAACTCTTAGATGAAATTAAAGTGTTAGTAGTTGAAGATGATACCTTTAATCGTATGCTTCTTAAATCTCTATTGGTCAAAGTAGGAAATATAAAAGTGTTAGAGGCAAAAGATGGTCTTGAAGCTTTGTCTATTTTAGACCATGAATTTATTGACATCTGTCTGCTTGATTTACATATGCCAACACTAAATGGTTTTGAAACATTAAAAATTATTCGTAATGGAACAGTCTTTGAAAAAATTCCTGTCATTGTGATAACCAGTGATGAGCTTGAAAAAAAGAAATCTTTTGCTTTAGGAGCGAATGATTTTATGGCAAAACCTTTGGATTTAGAAAGCTTGAAATCTAAAATATATCGACAACTTCTTAAGTAATTATTTGATGAACACCGTAACGCTTTATGCCACCTCTATTAAAAAAATTATTAAGAAAATAGACAATAAATTAAAAGAAGGTTTTAGACCTTCTGTAGCTTTTATCTACTCATCAGCTACTTTTAATATTCCTAAACTTAGCCAACAACTAGGAAAATATAGCTTTTCTATTATGGGTGCTACTACTGTTGGCGAAATATACGCCAACAGTATAGATGGAGTTAATGAAGTTGATGGGTCTATTGTCTGTATGTTAATCGAAGTGGACGACTCTAGTATAGAGACAACATTTATAGCATTAGAAGAGAATCAAGATGCTTATGTTGTTGGGGAACATATTGGAATGTGGGCAAGGAGTAATTTTACAAACAGTGCCATTATAACGCTTACTTCTGGTCTTGCTTTTGATAATGATGCCTATACCCAAGGAATTTTATCTCGCGAGATAGAGTATGTTTTTGGAGGGTCAGCAGGAGATGGTTTATTATTAAAAGAGACATTTGTTTTTTCTAATAACCTATGTTCTAATCAAGGTGTTATTGCCTTGGCATTGGACAAAACACAAATTAATCTTGTTGGTTCACGTGCTTTTGGTTGGTCAGGTATAGGAAAAAAAAGAATTGTCACTAAAGCTTCTAAAAATATTGTTTATGAGATTGATGGTAAGCCTGCTATTGATTTTTATAAACAATATTTGAATATTACAGCTCATGATATGCCACAGGTAGGTATTGAGTATCCTTTAGAGGTACGTTTACGAAATGGACAAATTGTCTATAGAGCTGTTTTAGATATTAATGAAGAGAATGGCTCATTGGTTTTTGCAGGACATGTCCAAGAGAAAGCTTGGGTACGAATCTCTGCTTCTAAAGGAAAGTCAATTATAACAGAGGTAGAAAAATCTGTTTCAGAAGCCTTATGTACGAATCCACTGTTTCAACCTGAATTGGCACTGGTTTTTCCTTGTTGTTCGAGAAAACAAGTCTTAGGACACTTAACCCATTTAGAGATAGAGGCTGTTTATGAATTAGCTAAAGTACCTATAATAGGCTTTTTTGCTTATGGAGAGATTGCTGCTTTTCCTGGGGGCTACTCTTTTCATAATGAAACATTTGTTACCCTCTTTTTATCTGAAAGAGAGAGAAGATAATGCCAAAGAAAAAAGAGATTAAAGCTCTACAAAAAGAGCTAGAGATAGCTAATAAAAAGTATGAAAAAAATAATGATGAAAAATTAATTTTAGCTAGTCTTTTAACAAATATTAATCGTGAGTTAGAAGAGTCTTTACGCAATGAAAAACGTTTTATTGCATCGGTTAGTCATGAACTAAGAACACCAATGACTTCGATACTTGGTTACGGAGAGTTAATGGCTGATACGGTTTTAAGCAGTCAGCAAAAGCGTTATCTTGAAAGTATCACTCAAAGTTCTCACTATTTACTTTCGTTAATTAATGACCTTTTAGATGTTGCAAAATTTGCTGACAAACGGGTAGAACTCAATCCTAAAATTGTTGATTTGTATGATATTCTTTATGAAAGCAGTATGCTCATTCGTTCAAAAATTGCAGAAGGGGTAGAGTTTGATATTAATATACCAACTCTTGAACATAAGATTAAAGTAGATGATACACGTTTAAAACAGATTTTAATTAACCTCCTCTCTAATGCTGCAAAGTTTACAAAAAAAGGTAAAATAGAGTGTTTTGTAGACTCTATTACAGAGTATGAAAACTCTAATAAAATTGAGATTACTATACATATAAAAGACACAGGTCAAGGAATTTCAAAAAAGAATGTTACAAAACTTTTTCTTCCTTTTTCTTCAACAGATAAGACGCAAGGAACGGGACTTGGGCTGTTTATCTCAAAAGAGTTGGCAAATTTAATGGATGGCGATATTCGATACACGCCATTAGAGG
>CAYPCV010000143.1:0-11866 GCA_964409295.1 uncultured Sulfurovum sp. | reverse complement strand
AAATCAAGTTGTTCGTCTGTAGAGTAACCATTATCTTCTGGTTCCATGATTCGTCCACTGTACTCCTCTACATCTTCTCGCCCTGCAATCCACTCTTTTCTAATAGCAGGAATCCCATTTCCTACATCTATTTCAACAGTTGGGTCAGTATATGGGCCTGATGTATCATAAACTCTTAATTTTGTTTCGTTTCCAAGGAGAATCTCTCTTACTGGTACTCGAATATCTTTATGAATTTCGCCTTCTAAATAGACTTTAGTTGAGGCAGGGAAAGGCTCTCTTGTTAGAAGTTCATTTGAGGTAGTTAGTGTATCTTTATAGTTTTTGGTCATTATAGATTCCTTAATTATTATAATTAAAGAAGAAGAAGATAAATAAGGTAAACAAATAATTTTTAAAAAAGTCTCTAAAAATCTATATCTGTTATTTCATTTATATTCTCTTCCTTACGTTGGGATTATCCAATTCAAGTTCAACGGAATTAGTAGAAAATCTACTATCTCAGCCTTTCAGCACTCCGAGAGATGAAGTTTGATTTATACATCATAAAAAATAATAGTTTGCTGAAATATATCTAGGAACTAAAGAAAAAGATATTATAATTGTTAAAAAGCTAATTGTGGAGAAGAAAAATTAAAACAAAATTTCAAGATTTTTTTAATCATTTCGGTTATTTAGAGTTAGAACAAGCGATTGAACTTTTTTCAGTTTTTGGAGGTGTAGAGTCATCGTTAGAATTGGACTTTTTTGATGACCTTGAATCCATTATTCGTTTTAATTTTGTAGAGCAGTATAAAATTTTAAATGAGCTTATCTCTCCATCGTATCTTATTGAAGAGCCGTACCGTTTTTTACTGATTGCGATTGCTCGTGGCGATGGTCGTCTCTCAAATATCTTTCGTAAAGCACGAGTAGGAGAGAGTCTAGGTCTAAGCTTGCTTGATGAATTAGAAGCATTTGGAATTATAGAATTTGAAGAATCCCGAGAAGCTCCACTCAAAAAATACCATAATCAAAAGCTGGAAAAGTCTCTACGCTCTTATAAAATAGAGGCAAAAATTCGTTTTAAAACTCCTTTTCATCGTTTTTGGTTTGGTTTTGTAGAACCCTATCACAAAGATTTAATAGAAGGGAATAGCAGAAAATTTTTTGAAAATTTTGAACAACACTTTTCAAGACTCCACTCTTTTGTTTTTGAACAACTCTCCCAAGAACTACTTGATGTCTATTATCACAATCAGCTTGTTATCAATGGAAACTATTGGGACGTGTATTCCGAGTTTGATATTTGGGCAAAGCATAAAAATGGCAGAACAGTACTTGGCGAATGCAAATACACCAATAGACACGTTTGCAAAAGCGAACTATCTAAACTAAAACAGAAAGCAGAAAAGTCAGGATTAAAAGTTAATACTTTTGCACTCTTTTCTAAAAATGGATTCTCTAATGAGTTAAAAAACTCAAAAGATAAAAATTTACTGCTATTTGAATTGGAAGATTTTAGGGGTTTGTTGTAGTTTTATATATTTACTATACTTTTTTATAAAAATAAGGGTAGAGTCTAAAAAAAGGATATACAATGGAACATATAACACTTTTTATAGATGCTGTAATCAATTTAAGTAATGCGATGGCAATCTATATTTTATTTGGTCTGCTCTTTGCAGGGGTTTTGCATGAGCTTGTGCCAGAGAGTTTAGTTACCAAACATTTAGGAAGCGAAACAATTGGGTCGGTTATAAAATCTACAGTTTTTGGCATTCCTTTACCTGTCTGCTCTTGTGGGGTTATTCCTCTGGCGACAAGTATCAAAAAATCAGGGGCTTCCAAAGGGGCAACGCTCTCTTTTTTAATCTCTACACCTATTACGGGGGTTGATTCTATTATGGCAACGTATGGAATATTTGGATGGATATTTACTATTTATCGAGCCATTACTTCTATGGTAATTGCTATGCTAGCAGGGATTTTGACCAATATCTTTGATAAAGATGAGCCTGTAAAGAAAACGATGTTTTCAACAGTTAAACCTACTTTAGAGACAAGTGCCTCATGTTGTTCGGACTCCTCTTGTTGTGATTCTGATAGTAAAAGAGATTATCCTTTTTATGAACGTGTTGTGAATTATGCTTTTGGAACACTTTTAAAAGATATTGCAAAACCTCTCTTTTTTGGGTTGATATTAGGTGCATTAATTACGATTTTAATTCCTAAAAATCTTTCATCTATTTTGATTGAGTATGCTTGGCTATCGTATATTATTGTGATTATTATTGCTGTTCCTATGTATGTTTGTGCAACGGCTTCGCTTCCTATTGCTGCTGGATTAATGCTTTCAGGTGTTTCAGCAGGGGCTGCGTTTGTTTTCTTATCAGCAGGACCAGCAACCAATACTGTAACTATTGGTGTGGTTAAGAAGATGTTGGGTACACGCTCGTTGTATATCTATTTGGGGAGTATTGTTATTGGAAGTATCATCTTTGGTTTAGGATTGGATTATATTTTTACAGTTTCAGAGATAGACCCCAAAGCATTGATTCATCTGCATGAAAAGGCAGGATTCTTTACACTGTTGAGTAGCATTCTATTATGGATATTTTTAGGATGGTTTATTCTAAAGGATTCCTTTCTTTATAATTATTAAGAATCGTTTTAAAATCATTTAAAAAAAGTGCTAGCCTATCGCTTGGTATGCCTGCGTAGATTTTATTTTCAATGTAAACAGAGTTAGTTTTACTGGCATTGATGGGCAGTTTTAACCAAGGGTTGATAAGTTGTTCTCTTGTTAGCCCTTTCTCTTTTAGTGAGTAGGCTAAGAGAATCACTATATCTGGATTAGTAGCAATAATATTTTCCATGTTAAGGATGGGCTGTCCTTTGCGTTTGGACTGTAGAGCATTTTGATTGCCTGAATGTGTAATGATTTGGTCAAAATATAGATTTTGACCTGCGACAAAGATATTTTTCTCTAATGAGGTGTTGTGTCCAAAGACAATAAGAATTTTTTTGTTTTTTATAATATTTTTGATTGATGCAAGTGAGCTGTTAATGTCATGAACGATGCGATGTGCATTCTCTTCTTGTTGAAATATTTTTCCAAGTTCTATAATAGAATCTCGAATAGTATCAAGAGTGTCTATTTGTATCATTTTAGTGTTAATATTTAAGCGATTTAGTTGACGTTGTAGTTTATGGTTGTTTTTTTGCATCAGAACAATACTTGGATTTAAAGCCAGTATCTTTTCAATACTTGGCGAAAAATAACCACCAACCTTGGGAACGCGTAGAGTCTCTTTTGGAAAGAGACAATATTCTGTATTTCCTACAACCTCTTTGCCCATATCAAGGGCATAGACAATCTCATTGAGGGAAGGGCTAAGCGTTATAATACGCTCTTTTGCATGCAGACTTAGGGTTAAAAAAAGGGCTAAGAGAAGTTTCATTAAGTAGCTTATCTAATCTCCTTAATACCTTGGGAAATCTCTTCAAATGATTTTGCTCCTTGAAAGACCTGCTCTATTTGTCCATCTTTTATTAGCATGATGTATGGTAAAATTCCTCTCCAATGATAGACATCTCTTAAGTATATTAAGATGCTTTTTGCTTCATCTTGGTCAATAATAGGGTAGTTCATATTATGTTCTTGAATGAGTCTTTGTGCTTGACCTTTTGCCATTGGAGGACTAGCTTGAATAGCAATAACTGAGAGTCTGTCTCTGTATCTATTTTGAATTTTAGTGATAGTTGGCATCTCTTCAAAACAGTAGTGACACTCTTTTCCAAAAAAATCTAGTAAAACTATTTTTCCTTTGTATTGTGGGAATTCAAAACCTCTGCTGTGTTCTCCTACTGTTATG
The DNA here is from genome assembly GCA_964409295.1 of uncultured Sulfurovum sp. GTDB lineage: Bacteria > Campylobacterota > Campylobacteria > Campylobacterales > Sulfurovaceae > UBA1140. The sequence continues at coordinate 8,009 of CAYPCV010000143.1, read as the reverse complement.
CTTCCTCCTTGAACCGTTTTCATTTGACGATATTTGTTTTGAGGTGTGTATCTTGAGACAGCTTCTACTGTTGTGCTTGGTACTCTTGGTTGTACTACAGTTTGTGTTTCCACAGCTGAATTGTGAGCAATAGGTAGACTCTTTTGCATACAACCTGTGTAGAAGAGAGATGAAGAGAGGAGTACTGAGGATACGATGAGGTTTTGATTCATAAAATAGCCTTTTGAAGAGTTTTATTAAATGAACAAAATATAGTTTTTTTAAAATTAAAAGATATTTCGTCTATTCTTTTTTAATTATAGCTATTCTTAATAAACAGCTGATAAATAAGTTATTCTAATTTAGAATTTAATAGTAAATTGGAAAAAAGCTGTTACTAAAATAGGCTTTATTAAAATCTAAATGCTTTTAAATAGAAAAATTTTTCTAATATTGAGTCTAAACAATAAAAAGTAAACAGTAACTAAGGTATACTTTCAGAATTTATTTTAAGGATAGAACAGATGAAATGGACACCAAGCTCTTGGAGAGATTTTCCTATTAAGCAACAACCCACTTATGAAGATGAGAATGCACTCAAAGATGTAGAGGCTGAGCTTAGTTCCTATCCACCACTGATTTTTGCAGGAGAGGCACGAACACTCAAAGAACAACTCTCAGCAGTTGGGCGTGGAGAGGCATTTTTACTGCAAGGTGGAGATTGTGCAGAGAGTTTTTCTGATTTTAATACACCAAATATTAAAAACTTTTTTAAGTTAATGTTACAAATGAACATGGTTATGATGTACTCTACAGGAAAACCAGTGGTCAAAGTTGGACGTATTGCAGGGCAGTTTGCAAAACCAAGATCTTCAGATTTTGAAGAGATTAATGGTGTAAGCCTTCCTTCATACCGTGGAGACATTATTAATGGTGTTGAGTTTACAGAAGAGGCTCGTATTCCTAATCCTCATAATATGATTCGTGCGTACAATCAAGCATCTGCGACTCAAAATCTTTTAAGAGCATTTTCAAGAGGTGGTTTAGCAGATTTAAACAAAGTACATAAGTGGAACTTAGAGTTTATTAAAGGCAATGCTTTAGGCAAACGATATGAGGAGTTAAGTGATAAAATTGACAAAGCTGTTAAGTTTATGGCTGCTTGTGGTCTTTCAAGTGACCAAGTTCCTCAGCTTCATCAAACAACTATGTTTACCTCTCATGAAGCGTTGCTCCTTAATTATGAAGAGGCATTGACTAAAAAAGATTCTGAAGGTGACCAAAAATATTATGACTGTTCAGCTCATATGTTATGGATTGGCGATAGAACTAGAGAGTTGACTGAAGCTCATATTGAGTACTTTAGAGGTATTGCAAACCCTATTGGTTGTAAAGTTGGACCAACTATGGGTGAAGATGAGTTGATTGAACTGATTGATGCACTAAATCCTGAAAATGAAGAGGGTAGATTGAACCTTATTGTTCGTATGGGTGCGAATAATATTCAAGAATTTTTCCCAAAACTTCTTAAACGTGTAAGAGACGAAGGACGAAATGTAGTATGGTCTTGTGACCCAATGCATGGAAATGTAGAAAAAAGCTCAACAGGGTATAAAACTAGAGATTTTGAAAATATTCTATCAGAAGTAGAGCAGTTTTTTACCATTCATAAAGAGATGGGAACGGTTGCAGGTGGTATTCATTTGGAGATGACAGGAAATGATGTAACAGAGTGTACAGGCTCTGCATCGTGTGCAATTACAGCCGAAGATTTAAGCAGTCGTTACCACACACAGTGTGACCCAAGATTAAATGCAAGCCAAGCTTTAGAGCTTTCATTTATGGTTGGAGATATGATTAATAGTTAAAAATTTAATCTATTAATTATTTGTAGGGGTTTATACCCCTATGGATTATTGTTGAAATACTTAAGAACGTTTAGTAATAAGCAGTAGATGATAACCAAATTGTGTTTTTACTGGTCCGTGAACCACGCCTACTTCATCGTTAAAAACTACTTTATCAAATTCTGGAACCATTGCTCCTTGACCAAAACTTCCTAAATCTCCACCTTTAACACCTGATGGACATAATGATTTGTCTCTTGCTACCTCTTCAAAAGTTACTTCTCCTGAATTAATTTTCTCTTTTAACTCTTGGCATTGTGCCTCGTCTTGTACTAATATATGTTTTGCTGATGCAGTCATGTTTTACCTTCAATTTTTTTGATGACATTATATCTGTTTTCTTTTATTTTTGGGGATATGGGCTATAACTTATCTATAAAATTCTCTTAAAACTCACTCGAAGCATAGTGTGTAGGTCTCCCTTTTTGGAACATCTTTTCTAATTCTGCTAGTTGAAATATTGCTTTTGTATGACCAGCTTTTACAGCTTTTCTAAACCAGTATCGTGCCAACTCTTTTTGTACTCTTACACCTGTACCTTGTTTAAATGAAACACCCATTAAATATTTTGCTTGTACATGACCATTATACGCTGCTTTATGCAACCAAGTAAAGGCTTTTCTCTCATTCTTTTCTACATTTGACCCTGTTCCATACATCATTGCTACATCAAATTGTGCGTTGATATTTCCTTTTAATGCTAACTGATATGCATAATAAAATCTTTTTGAACTTTTTGTTTTGATGGTTTTTGATTTAGGGGTATGATTTTGAGTTAATGTATCAAATGGATTAGATGCTAAAGAAAAAATAGTAAATGCTGTAATTAATAATAAGTGTTTCATTTTATATCCTTTATGTTATATTAAAAATATTATATAATTAAAAATATTATATTTTACTTAAAATATCAGTAAGTAATAAAAAATAATATTATTTAATTTTTATAAAAGTATTTTAATGAATCAAGAAGAGGTAAAGATAGGGGATTTTGGAAGTGATGGTTTTAGAGCATCACTTCTAATATGGAGTCTATTTAGTTCAATTTATCAATGAGCATCAGAGGAAAGATTCCTTTTTTAATATATTTTTGAGCCTGTTTAAAGCCAATGAATTTCCAAGAACCTTTTTCATTAAGAGCGATGGTTTTATTTGTATGTCGAATATTAAAGAGATGCTTCTCTTTGTCTAGGCTTATTGTACCTCTTGAACCTATCTGTTTTTGAAGGGCAGTTAACATTTTTTCTTCAAACTCTTGATTTTTAGGTTTAGGAGATTTTATGATAGTTGTCATAGATGACGTAATAATGGAGTAGACTCCTGCATCATATTTTTTGATACTTTCTATCTTGCTATGCTTTACATCTTTAATTTTTGGTACATCTCTTGAATGAAATGTTTTTATAAGCATTTGACGCATTTTTTCTTTTGGAATAATGGTAAATACTGGAGGATAAATAAAGCTTAGTAGTGCTTCGGTATCATTAGAGATAGTAGCCTCGGTATACTGAAATAGTGAGATTTTTAAAGATTTCATCTCTTTTGTGTCATTTTTATCAATACCTGCAAAAGCAGGTTTTGGTTCAGAGGTACAGGCTGTAAATAGTAAAACAGCTATAAGGAATAAAGCACTTTTCATGATAATTTCTTTTTTGTTAAAACGTCTACGATTTTAGTAACTACTAAATCAGAAGTTACATTAAGTGAAGTTCGTGCCATATCTAAAATACGATCAACAGCGACAATCACGGCTAAGTACTCAATGGGTAATCCAACTTGATTTAAAATAACAACCATCATAACCAAGGATGCAGAAGGAAGAGCGGCCACACCCACAGAGAGTGCTACAACTGTTACCCCTAAGACAATTTGGTCTCCAAAGGTCATATCTACTCCTGCTAAGTTTGCAATATAAAGTACGGCAATAGTTAGGTAGGCTGCTGTTCCATCCATTGAAACGGTTGCACCTAAAGGAAGTACAAATCCAGCAGAATCTTTAGAGACTCCTCCTTTTTCTTGAACAACTTGTAAACTTACAGGTAAGGTTGCTGCCGAAGAAGCTGTAGAGAATGCCATGATGCTTGACTCTTTGACTGCATTGAGATAGTGATAGGGATTGATTTTTGCAAAAAATGCTAATACAAGAGGGAGGGTAATAAGTGCATGAAGGATTAGAACGACTAAGACAACTAGTACATACTCCCATAGTCCTAAAATAACATCAATACCTTGTTTTGCAATAATATAGGAGATTAAAGAAAAGACACCTATTGGAGTAAGCCCAATAACCCATTTTGCAATGTGAAACATGGTTTCATTAATTGCTGTAAAGAGGTCAAAAAGAACAATTTGATGTTTCTGTTCAAGTTTGAATGAGGCTAGAGCTAAAAAGATAGCAAAAACAATCACTTGCATCATATATCCACTAGCTAAGGCATTAAAAACATTTGAGGGGATAAAACTCATAATCATGTCATGAAAGGAGAAAGGCTTTATCTCTGCTGCTTTAGCATACTCCATTCCTGCCGAACTAATAGGGTCTCCAATGGGAAAAATATCCATCATAATAATGGCTAAAAATACGGAAAGAGCAGTTGTTAAAAGATAGAGTCCTATGGTTTTTAGACCAATGTCCTTGAGTTTATCCACCGAGCCTAAGCCTGTTAGTGCTGTATAGATAGATGCAAAGACCAAAGGAACAACCAACATTTTAAGAAGGGCGACAAACATGTCCCCAATAAGTTTTTGCTCTAAAGCCCAACTAGGTAAGAGAATACCAAAGATAATGCCAAGAACAATTCCTAAGAATACTTGAACATTTAATGATTTTAAATAATGCATTTTTTTCCTTTATTATTTGCTGTATTTTAACGCTTATGTAATTAAACATCGCTATGTTTTTTATTAAAATCAAAGATAATCACAATAACATAAAAGAATATTTATAAATTTAAATGGTTCTTAATCTTATATTAATATAAATAATATTATTATTTTAAAATATTAAAAAATATTTTATTTAAAGAGGTTAAAATGAAAACATTAATTTTAGTAACATTGACACTATTTTTATTCTTTACAAATTCTATGGCAACAAATACTTATTATAAAAGTACTTATGTAACTGTTCCTCATTTACATAAAGTTTTTGAGAGAGCAAAAAGAAACTCTGATGTCAGTGAAAAAGCTTTGGCTGATGCTTTTGCATTTTATGAAAAAAATCATTATAAAAAAAGACTCTCTTCGGATTACATTGCTGTTGCAGACTATACGAAAGTGGCACTGCACAAACGATTGTATATTGTTAACTTACATACAGGAGAGGTAAGTAATTATTTAGTTGCACATGGTGTAAATTCAGGAGAACGATATGGTCGTGTTGTTGATGCAGGAAATAGTACTGGGTCATTTAAAACACCTACAGGGTTTTTTAAAGTTGGAGGAAAAGAGGGAATAACAACAAAAAAAAGATACAAGTATCTCTCTGTAGATGGACTTGAATGGAAAAATAGAAATGCACGAAAACGACAAATTCTTTTACATACAGCACCGTATGTTTCTAATGCAGGGCGTAGTTTTGGTTGCTTTGCCATTGAACCAAAAGATAAAGAGCGTATTTTTTCTAAATTAAAAATGGCTCTTCTCTATAGCTATACAGGGGTTTAGGGTTTCTCTTCCCAAAGTGTCCATTTTTGCTCTTTGAAAATGGCTTTTGCTTTTGAACAGAGTGGGGCTTGTATATAGATATACTTTTTATTTATTTTACTCTCATTTAAGTGTTCCAATTTTGTATGAAACTCCATTATCTCTAGAGCCTCTTTGCTTAATATTTTACTTTTTTTACGAATATGAATAATGCAGGCGTAATATTTTTTTAAATCTACTCCCAAGTAAAGATTTATTTTCTTTCGCGACCCTAACTCTTTGATACTTATAGGTTTAAGTGATTTAAAGAGTAGGTTGTTCTCTTGTAAAAGATGAAGTACTTCTTTCATTTATGCCTTTTACTTATATGTTAGTGTTTTTAAATCAATAACTTGTTGATTGTAGTAAAGTTTTCCTTGAGAGATAAAGGCATAACCCTCTACCTCTTCAACCTTATAGACTCGGTATTGAGAAAATGATGAATTTGAAACAATTAAGTAGCCTTGCTTATCTAATGCATAAATTGTATTGTCATAAACAGTTGCTACAGAGAAGTGTGCAAATTTAAATTTCTTTTCCGATTGAATTGATAGTGACTCATCTAGCTTTAAAATTCGTCCATCTTTTGCAAAAACAACCAACTCTTTATCTTGAATAACGACTTCAGAGATAGCTGTGTCTAACTCTTTTTTGCCTTTATTTGAAATAGATAAAACTTTATTAGGAGTAGAGGCAATGAGTGTATTGTTTAGACGACCTAAAAAGATAATATTGTTCAAAGAGGTCTCTGTGCTTACATACATCTCTTTAGAAACTTTTAATGTTTTTAAATCTAAAATAGTAAGTTTTCCATCAAGAGTAGGAATAATAACCAAGCTATCTATCTGTAAAGGGTTCGCTATTCTTGTATCTATAACAAACGCTTTTTGAGCTTTATTACTGTAGACAATGGATTTCTTTTCAAGGTCATATACTCCAAAACTATTATTTTGAAGGACATAAACAAGAAATTTCCCAATTAGTGTTCCTGCTACAAGAGCCTGAGGAAATTTAACCGTATCGACAGTTCCTTTTTGAGTTACAATATTACATTTACCATTAGCATCAGCTGTCAAAGCAGCGTTCTTGGTATTGTTAATAAAGTAAAAACCTTTTTCAAGTTTTAGATGAACACGTTGAGTTCTTGTAAGTATATCTCCACTAGCTAATGTTGCACCATCGCGAGAGTAGTGAACAATTTTATCGCCCATAGCAGAAGAGGATGCATTATATGTTTGTTGTGGATTATAATATTGTTTTGAACTACATCCTGAAAATATAACGACAGCTATTGAGCTGGCTAATAGAATTTTTTTATACATTATTGACCTTTAATCGTATAGTGTTTAATCATCTTTGAAATATTATAGACAGGAGACTCTTCGTCAATTAAGTCCAATTCATTTTTAGCGTCAGAAATTTTTCCCTCTTTAATCAGAAGAGAAGCGTTATCCACTAAAGCAAAGTCATTGTAGAGTTTAGATTCAACATGTTTTCCTTCTAGTACAGCTAGATGGTAATTACTTATATCGGCAATAATCTCATTTTTACTCTTACTTAATGCTTTTAATGCTTCTTTATCAGTGCTTTTAATTGCCTCTTGATAGCTATATAAATCAAAGAGTGCAGGGTTATTACTTTTTAACTCATTTAATGCAGTCTCATTTTTTGCATCCTTATTTAAGGTAAGATATGCCGAATTTGCAGAGACAAGTTTCTGTTGGGCTATATTGTCTACAACGGCTGTTCCTACTAAATAGAGAGTCGCTATAGTAAGTACTGAATAGAGTTTAACTTTATGTTTTTTGTATAATTTTTCTAATTTAAAAGCAGAAGCCAACATCTGCTCATCATTTGTTAACTCTTTTTTGGCTTCATTTAATGTGTCTTGAATACTCAATTTGTTCTCCGTAGTTTAAAAATGTCATTATTATACCTAAACAAATTTAGGGTTTACAAATTCACAATCGTAATCCCTAAATTCCCCTTTTGTCCATGAAATGATTGCAATTTAGGATAAGATTTTAGATAATCTATAATAACCTTTTTCAAAATCCCTGAGCCTGTTCCATGAATTACTTCGACACTTGAAAAACCTGCAACCAAGGCATCTGATAAAAATACATCTAGTTTATCAATCGCTTCGTCAGCGTAACAGCCAAGGAGTTTGATTGAGATAGCTCCTCGTCCTGATTTTTCTACATTTACAACGGTTTTTGGTTTTTTGACTGCTTTTTTTTGTATGCTCTCAATGTATCTTAGTTGGGCTATTGGGACTCTCATTTTCATTCCGTCTACTTCAATGGTTGCCTCTTTGTTTCGGATGTTCAATACCTCTCCTCGTGTTGAGCGATACTTTACAGAGTCTCCAATTTGTAGAACACGTTTGTTTGGTTGTTCTACTTTTTTGGCATGAGTAGAGAGCTTTTTCTGTTTATG
>CAYPCV010000142.1:0-4242 GCA_964409295.1 uncultured Sulfurovum sp. | reverse complement strand
GAGGCAGTTTTTTCTACACAAATTAGTAGTAGAATGTTTTTTTAATAACAAAGGTAGTATAAAATGAATAAAGGGAAACTGTTTTCTGGTCTTGCAGCTTTGGGTATCTACTTGGGGCTGATTTTCTTGGTTCTCTATTTTTATAATATTCATAAAACCAAAGCCAAAAACTATGTAGAGAAAAATTCAGAGAGAGTCACGGTTACTCTTGTTAACTCAGATAAGACGGTTTTTAATAAAAGTTCAAAGGTCTCTACGCCTAATAAACCGACACCTGTTATTGTTCCTCCTGTTCGTGTAAAACGACCTAAGCCTGTACCTAAAAAGGTTGTACGACCAAAACCAATTCCTAAAAAAATAGTACCAAAGAGAGTTATCGCTAAAAAAGTTGTACGACCAAAACCTGTTCCGAAAAAGATAGTACCAAAGAGAGTTGTACCCAAAAAAGTTGTAAAACCAAAACCTGTGCCAAAGAAGATAGTGCCAAAGAGAGTTGTTCCGAAAAAGGTTGTTCCTAAAAAAGTAGTACCAAAAAAGCCAATACCTAAAAAGGTTGTTCCTAAAAAAACAGCAAAAGATTTATTCTCTTCGGTTAAAACAAAAGATGTAAGTAAACAACCTGTAAAGCGAGAGCCAAAACCCGTTAAACGCCCTATAGTTGTTCCAAAATCTCCAAGTAGGGTCAAGCATAATTCAACAATTTCAGATAGAATTAAAAATACGCATCAAAGTGGTCGGGTTTCTAATGCAAATCGTGACAGAGGTGTTCAAAATGCTTATGTTGCAAAAGTAAAACGTCATATGAATAATTGGAATGCAGGTTCTGCCTATAAAGGGAAACATGTCTCTTTAGCTTTGACAATTTATAGTAGTGGAAAATTTTCTTATAGAATTTTAAGTGGAGGGGATACTGATATGAAGCGTTCATTGAGTCAGTTTTTAGACAGATTAAATAGGATGGGGCAGTTGGGTAGACACTCTAAGTCTTCGCCATATTCAATTCGAGTAGACTTTACTGTAAGATAAATTTTACTTTTGTTTGAAAAATTAAGTTTTTTAGCACAATTATAATACAATAGTATGCGATACTTATAAAACAGATTCAAAAATAAAGGATACCTATTGAGATACATACTACTTTTCTTATTAACTCTTAATCTTTACTCATTTGATGCCGTATTGAGCATAGAAAAAGATGTGGAGTCAAAAGCAACACTTTCACTACTAGAAGATAGCAGTTCTGCGGGGAGCAGTGCGAATCATTCTAAATTGTTTAAGTTACTGTTGACAGATTTAAAAATGAGTGGACATTTTGTAGTAGATACACAGTTAAGAAGAGCTTCTTTTGATGATGCTTTACTTCCTGTTGAACTTCATGATAGAGAATATCTATTAAAATACTCTTATGCTAGAAATGCTACACAACTAAAAGTCAAGTTAATTCGTACTGCTGACTCTACAGTAATGTTCCAAAATGCTTACTCTATAAATGTTGCAGGACGTTATCCATTTTTAGCACACAATGCAATTGTAGATATTAATAAAGCCTTGGGGTATGAAGATATTTCATGGATGAAACGAAATATTCTTTTTTCTAAATACACATCGTCTGGAAAAAGTGAAATATGGATTGCAGACTATACTCTAAGTTTCTCTTCACTTTTAGTTCGTGGAGGCTTAAATCTTTTTCCAAAATGGGCTAACTCAAATCAAAGTGCTTTTTATTATACCTCATATAATGATACCTTACCTACACTTTATAAAGTAAGTATGAGTTCAGGAAAACGAAAAAGAGTTATTTCCTCTCAGGGTATGTTAGTAGCTTCTGATGTGAGTGCAGATGGTAGTAAAATACTCTTAACCATGGCACCAAACGGACAACCTGATATTTATGAATATAATGTAAATAGTGGTTCTAAAAAACGTTTAACACACTTTAGAGGTATTGATGTCAATGGAAAATATTTAGGAGATGAGAGTCGAATTGCTTTTGTTTCTGATAGAGTAGGGCGTGCTAATATTTATACCAAATCTATAGGTTCTCGTTCCGTCTCTCGTGCAGCACATTATGGCAATGATAATAGCTCTTGTGATGCATCAGGACAATACCTTTTATACTCTGTTCGAGAAGGTGGTTCTAATAATATTTATCTTGGTTCAGCCAACAGTTCTTATGTGCGACCGTTGACCAGTTCGGGCAAAAATAGACTACCACGTTTTTCAACAGATGGAAAAGTAATCCTTTATATTAAGAAGAATGGTGGAAGAAATTTGATAGGATATATGAACTTAGCAACCAAGCAGAGTGCATTGTTTAAAATGCAAAGTGGAAAGATTCAATCAATAGATTGGTAAAATTTATAAAGGGCAATAATGAAAAAAAATATACTATTACTTATCACAATGGCATCCTTCATGATGAATGGTTGTGCCGATAAAAAGAGCATTACTACAGAGGGTCAAGATGGTACAAATGCTGGTATCTATGGCAATGGAACGGAAGTTTATGGTAACAATGCAAATACAGACTCGTATGGGTATGGTTCATCAAATAATGTTGACCCCTATGGTTCTGGAAATTATGGAAACAATAATGGAACCTACAATGACGGAACATTTGGTGCGAGTAATGGTACATATGCAGGTTCAGGTATAGAAAATATCTATTTTGCTGTTGACCAATACGATATTACTTCGGATAAAATACCTATAATTTACAGCAATGCAAATGCATTACGCTCCAGAGTAAATGCAGGAGAAAAGCTAAAAGTTGAAGGGCATTGTGATGCTTCGGGTAGTGATGAATATAACTATGCTTTGGGTCTACGACGTGCTAAAGCAGCTAAAGATGCTCTTGTTAATAAAGGACTTAAAGCAGATAATATTCTTATGATTAGTATGGGAGAGAGTTCTCCTGAATGTCTTGAGAGTACTTCAGCATCATGTTATGCAAAAAATAGACGTGTTGAGTTTAAGCTTGCACGATAAGTAGAGTAGGAGTAGAGATGAAAAAAATTATTTTATATGGATTTATAGGATGGTCTTCCCTTTTGTATGCATATGAGCCTTCGGTATATGGAGCAGGAGATATAGAGAGTGCAAATCCTTATGGTTTAACAAAGACCGAACAAGCTGTATTGGAAAATAAAAAAACACTTCAAATGCTTTATAATACGGTAAAAGAACAACAAAGAAAGATAGAAGGACTTACAACAGTTATTGAAGGTCAAAATAAAGAGATTTTAGCATTAAAAGAAGAGTTGACTACGGTTTCAAATCGACCTATACCTGAACAAGAAGACAAAAATCAGACCTATTCTCTTTTACTAGAATTAGGACAGATGATTGATAATATTAATAATACTTACGTTTCAAGGGATGAATTAAAAAAAGTATTGGCAGGAAGTAGACCACAATCAATATCTAGTGGTTCCTCTCGGAACAGTAATACTGATTCGAATCAAGGTAACTCTGCCGACATCTATAGAAAAGGTGTTCAACTTTTTTCAAGAGGGAGTTATTCTGCCTCTAAAGAGAAATTTTTAGAAGCTTTAGCATCAAATTATAAGCCTGCATCAAGTAACTATTATTTAGGAGAGTCTTCATATTATACACAAAATTATAAAGATGCGATTGCTTATTATAAGCAGAGTGCATCATTATATGATAAAGCTTCATATATGCCTGTACTCTATCTTCATACAGCCATTTCCTTGGCTAAAAGTGGAGAAAAAGAACAGGCACAAGGATTTTATCAATATGTAATTGATAACTATCCCAATACAAAATCGGCTTCTATTGCAAAAAAAAGAATTTAATATAAAATGAATAAGTGACAAATAAGCTTGCTTCGCTATCATGTTGAAAATTAATAATATAGGAGATTCTATGACAATTACAAATGAAAACTGTGTTGTAGGTATTGAGTACGAAGTAAAAGAAGCAGGGACAACTGATGTTGTTGATTCTAACAAAGGTTCAGGGCAACCTTTAGAGTTTATCATGGGAAAAGGGCAGGTTATTCCTGGTCTTGAAAATGGTTTATGTGGTATGGTTGCAGATGAGTCTGCTGACTTAATGATTCCTGCTGCTGATGCTTATGGTGACTATAATGAAGAGGCTCTACAAACTTTACCAATTGACCAATTTGAAGGTGTAGAACTTAAAGATGGTCTTACACTTTATGGTCAAAGTGAAGATGGTCAGACTACACAAGTAACTGTTAAATCATTTACTGAAACA
>CAYPCV010000141.1:0-9300 GCA_964409295.1 uncultured Sulfurovum sp. | reverse complement strand
TCTTCACTTGGGTAGAGTCTAACTTTTACTATATTTAACACTTTTGCTCCTTTCTAAAATTTCATACCTCTTATTATATCTGAAGAACACTAAAATTAACAAAAAAAAATATTAAACTTTTTTATTTGCTGTTTACGCTTTCATCCACCCCATGAATGAGGTGGTTTTTCGCTATAATTTTGATAAAAGAGGGTTCAATAGAGGGAAATACTGATAAAATTGCTGAGAAATGGAAAACTTCATGCAAATCACAAAGGGTATACTGATGTTTTGTTACAGTAGATTTCTTTACTATAATGCTCTTTGAAACATCCGTTTGAATTTGGTTATTAATGAAAAAATCATGAAAAATATTTAGGAGTAACGAAAATAGTACCATTGTAAAAACAATTTTTGACTTCATTCTCTACTCCTTTTTTATCGTATTTGACTATTATCGTATCATAGCCAAATAAGATTAATTTTCTCCGATTTTATTTTAGAGAGTAGTAAAATTAAACGTTATTTTCCTCCACATTTTCCTGAGGCACACTTTCCTTGTCCACATTTTCCTGAAGCACATTTTCCCTCTCCACACTTACCATCGGGAGCCACTTCTGCCATTGCTGAAGTTGTTAAACCTATTAAAGCTACAGTCGTAACCAAACCAAAGAGTATTTTTTTCATTTACATTATCCTTTTTTTAAAGTTTTTAATTTTACTGAACTTGTGTTAACTTTGTGTTAAATTACTCTTACGTAATTGCCAACATTCGCTCTAGTGCCAAGTTTGCGTATTTCACGGTATGTGGGTCAACAACTATCTCATTAATTGGTTGATTATCTTCTATAGATTTTAGTGTTAAGTATAAATCTTCTAAGGTTGTCTCATTCATGGTTGGACATTCAGGTTTGGTTGATGAAAGAACATAGGTATTACCTTGACGCATTCTATTGACCAAATTGTACTCTGTACCAATGGCTACTTTCTGTTCAGGGTCTAAATCATTTACATATTTAATAAGTTGCGAGGTTGAACCTGCAAAATCAGAAGCCTCTACTATTTTAGGGTCACACTCTGGGTGTACGGCTATTTTTATACCTGGAAACTTATTTCGATAAAACTCAATATCATCAAGAGTAAATAGTTGGTGTACGGAACAGAAGCCATCAAAACAGATAACATCTGCCTCTTTTGGGTCGCAGTCTCCTACACCAATAACACAAGATTTTAGCCCCATAGAGTTGGCAAAGTTTTGACCTAAACATCTGTCTGGAACAAAAAGAATCTTTTTCCCTGACTCCAACCCTTTTTCAATTATTTTATAGGCATTTGAAGAGGTACAGACCATTCCTCCCATTTCGCCTACTTTTGCTTTTACAGTTGCATCTGAATTAATGTAAGTAATTGGTAAAATATCCTCTTTTGGAATGCCACGTTCTACCATATAGTTAACCGAATCATCAAAATATGAACCATCAATCATTCTAGCCATCGCACAACATGCAATCTTTGGCATGAGAACTCTCTTTTCAGGAGCAATAACTTTGACACTCTGCCCCATAAAACCAACACCACAAAAGACAACCCATGGATTTTTATCAGCTTTACACTTTCTTGCCAGTTCTAAACTATCGCCTGTAATATCTGCCATTTCAAATACTTCATCTCGTTGATAATAGTGTCCTACTACAGTTACGGGCAACTTTTTCTTCAATCTTTCAATCTCTGCCTTGTAATCTATGCTCATATTTTATGCCTTAAGGTAATTTTTAGGAAAAAATACCATATGTTTAGTTAAAATTGCGTCAATACTCACTATTATCATGGAGATTTTATGGATTTTTTATTCAATCAAAACATTTTACTATATTTTACAGCCTATTTTTTATCAGCTATTCCTTTTGGATTTATCTTGGCAAAAGTTTTTGCAGGAGTGGATGTACGAAAAGAGGGAAGTGGAAATATTGGAGCGACTAATGTCCTTCGCGTTCTTAAAGAGAAAGCTCCTCACTTAGCAAAGAAACTAACTATTATAACTTTTGCTCTTGATGCCGTCAAAGGTGCTATCGTTGTATTAATAGCAATGGCACTAGGTGCAGAACCTGCTGTTCTTTGGACAATTGCTGTTTTATCGGTATTGGGTCACTGTTTTAGTCCATTTCTAGGATTTGAAGGTGGAAAAGGTGTGGCTACTGGATTTGGTGTCCTGTTGGTACTTTTACCGATTCCTTCTCTTATTGCTATTGCTACATGGTTAATTGCAGGAAAAGTTTTAAAAATATCTTCACTCTCTTCTCTTATTGGATTGATTGCACTTATTATTTCAGCTTACAGTATGTACCCTACACTACCAGGAATTCATGCTCATGCACCCATGATGATTATTGCATTTATAATTTTTAATAAACACATTCCAAACATTATGAGACTTATAAAACGAGAAGAGACAAAAGTAGTATAATTTGAAGAACAATAAAAAGAGTACCTATATGACTATACATATAGAGAAATTAAAGATTTCAGCAATTATTGGTATCTTAGATTTTGAACGTATCAAAACACAAACAGTAATCGTTGATGCTCGTATTGAGTACGAGTATCAAGAGAATCAATTTATTAACTATTCTGAGGTTATTTCTATCATCGAGACAATGATTATAAGTAAAGAGTATCAATTATTAGAAGATGCCTTAAGTGACATTCAACAAAAAATAGTAAGAAGATATTCTCAAATCAACAAACTACACCTCAAAATCTCTAAACCTAATATTATTAAAAATGCCACTGTTGCCCTCTCTGTAGAGTACTTCAGAGAAAATTAAGATAAGAGAACACTAAAAAACTTCATAAAACACATGAAAACAAACCAAAACATTTAAAATATTTATAAATTATCTCTATTTCTTTAAAAAAACTTTAAACTATGATGTTTTTGTGTTATAATATTAAAAAAAATACAATAGAAGGAACTTCAAATATAATGAGAATTTTAATAATAGAAGATGAAGTAACACTAAGCAAAACCCTATCTGACGGACTTAAAGAGTTTGGATACCAGAATGATGTAGCAGGAAACATTAAAGATGGAGAATACTACTTAGGTATTAGAAATTATGATTTAGTGTTATTAGACTGGATGCTTCCAGATGGAAATGGTATTGATATGATTACGAAACTTAAAGCAAAAGTGCCTAAGACAGCAGTAATTGTACTTTCGGCAAGAGATGATAGAGACAGTGAAATTGAAGCACTCAAAGCAGGTGCAGATGATTATGTAAGAAAACCTTTTGACTTTGAAGTACTTACAACAAGAATTGAAGCAAAATTACGTTTTGGTGGTTCAAATATTATTGAAGTAGATGAGTTAGTAATTAACCCTGAAGAGGAAAAAATCATCTACGAAGGTACTGAAATTGAACTAAAAGGGAAACCTTTTGAAGTTCTTACTCACTTAGCAATGCACAAAGATCAAATTGTATCAAAAGAGCAACTTTTAGATGCAATTTGGGAAGAACCAGAACTGGTAACACCAAACGTTATTGAAGTAGCGATTAATCAAATTCGACAGAAAATGGATAAACCATTAAACATTACAACAATTGAAACGGTAAGAAGAAGAGGTTATAGATTTTGCTTTCCCAAAGGAGCTTAAAAAATCGTTTTGTCATTGAACTTTCTGTTTCAATGACAGCAATTCTTCTTTTTGCCATTATCATACTCTCTATCTATTTCTCAATTACTTTAAAAAACAATATTAAACAGGATATGCATACCCAAGCATCCTATATTATTAATACTTATTCTACCCAACAAGAGTACGATGAAAACATCAATAAAACACTTTTAAAAAATCTATCGGGTTATGAAATATCCATCCTCTCAGATAAAAATTACAATAGACAAAAAGGTATTGTTGGATATATAGAAAAAGGAAAAAAGTTCTTAGAACTTACAAAACACTATCCTCATCACAATAAATATGTAAAAATAACACGAGATATTTCAAATGAAGAGAGACTGATTACAAATATCTACTCTATAGTTTTACTGATGATTTTTTTAGGCATTCTTTTTATTATCTTCTTTTCCTATATTCTCTCTAAAAAACTTATGCAACCTCTTGAACTGTTAACTCACAGATTTACCAATATGAACGAGAGCATGCTTCAATATTTGGATTTAAAAGATTTACCGATTGAGTTTTCAAAATTAGGAGAGTCCATTAACTTCTTAATTACAAAGATTCAAACATTCATTAACTATCGAAAAGAGTTGTATGTAGGAACGGCTCACGAACTCAAAACGCCTTTAGCTGTTATGCGTCTAAAAAATCAAATTACTCTAATGAAATACAAACAGCAAGATAAAATAAAAGAGACACTACAGCAAAATATTGAGTCTATAGACACTCTAAACTCTATGATTCATAATATCTTAGAATATGGGCGTGCAGAGGGTGCACAGTTTGAACAGCCACAACGAATTAACCTTATTCGTCTTATGGCAAGTAAAGCAGAAGAGTATGAGCTATTAGCACAATCTCAAAATAGAAACTTTATGTACCATTTCTCTGTTTCTGATTTTAGAATCAATGTTCAACCTCTGCTTTTTATGCAGATTTTTCAAAATTTTATTCAAAATGCACTGCGTTTTACTCCTGAAAATGCCTTGGTTCGGATAGAGACAAGAATGGATGAAGAAAATTTTATAGTAGAGATTATAGATGAGGGAATTGGTATTGATGAATCCAAAGATTTATTTGCTCCATTCCAACGTTCCCAAGAATCTACTGGTGCAGGATTGGGACTTTTTTTAGCTCAAAACGCTGCACAATCAATGGGTGTTATCATTAATATTAAAAATAGACCCAATGATGAAAAAGGTGCAATTGCTAGTATTCACTTCCCTCTAAACCGATTTTTACTCAAAGATTAATTTTTATTTTTAAAATAATTTTAATCTTTTTTTTCTTTATTAATCAAAATCTAAATGATTTTTAAATAACTCATAAGGTTGGTTAAGATATAAATCGGAACACATAATAAACTATAAAGTGAGTATATATAAATGGCATTATTAATTGCAAACGACTGTATCGCATGTGACGCATGTAGAGAAGAGTGTCCAAATGAATCAATTGAAGAGAACGACCCAATATACCTTATTGATCCAGATCGCTGTACAGAGTGTGTAGGACATTATGATGAACCGCAGTGTATTGCTGTTTGTCCAGTTGACTGTATCAGCTCTGACCCAGACAATGTAGAAACTGTTGAAGAGTTAAAATTTAAATTTTCTCAATTAGAACTTGAAGTCTAACGTTAAACATGTATCCCTGTACTGCTGTCATTGACATTGGTTCAAACTCTGCTCGATTGGTTATTTACCAAGAGAGCAGTCAATATGGTTTCCATCTAATATGTGAACGAAAATCTAAAGTTCGTATTGGAGAAGGAGCATATCAAGCCAATGGGTATCTTCAACCTATTGGTATAAACAGAGCTTATTTAGCCCTTAAAGAGTTTATCTCTACCACAAAACACTACCCTGTATCTGAAATTATCTGTGTTGCAACCTCTGCCCTGCGTGATGCACCAAATGGAAAAGCATTTACACAATGGATTAAAAAAGAGTTAGATTTAGACATAAAGATTATAGATGGAAAAAAAGAAGCACTTTTCGGTGCTATCGCAGCACAAAACCTTTTACCCATTTCAGATGGAATTACTATTGATATTGGTGGTGGTTCTTCTGATTTGGCATTGATAAAAAATTCAAAAATTGTAGATACACACTCCTTAAATATTGGTACAGTTCGATTAAAAGAGCTTTTTTTTGATAATAACAAATCTATAAAAGAAGCCAATAAATTTATAAAAAAAGAGATGGAGTCTCTTCCCTCTCATTTTCATACAAAACAAGTTGTAGGTATTGGAGGAACAGCAAGAACACTTTCTAAAGGGATTATGAAGCTTTCAAATTATCCTATGGAAAATATTCATGCATTTTCCTATAAAATAAAAGAGCATCAAGAGTATTTTGAGAATATCTCCAAGGCAAGCGTTGCATTCTTACCCTACTTATATTTACCAAAAGGTCGTTTTGACACCATACGAGAAGGAACACTCATTTGGCAAAATATCTTGGAGCATGTGGGGGCAAAAAAAGTTATAACCTCAGGTGTAGGTGTTAGAGAAGGTGTTTTTTTACATCATTTTCTTAAAAATGATGCATTTACATTTCCAAAAGATATAAATCCTAGTATAAAAAGTATTTTAGACCGTTTTCAAAACCACACTGTTTATACACAAGAGCGTGAAGAGAGTGCATTAAAACTATTTAATCTTTTCTTACAAGAAAAAAAGGTTAAGCAACAACATCAAAAAGAGCTTCAATATGCAATTAAACTCTCTCCAATTGGTTATAAATTTAATATTTATCAATCATTCCAACATACTTTCTATGTTGCAATGCAAGAGTTAAACTACGGTATAACACACAAAGAGTTATTACTTACAGCAATGATATTACGTTTTGGAGGAAAAGCACTCTATAAAAAAGAGATTTATAATGAGTACAAAACCTTACTTCCTAGCAAGCAAAAATTAGAGTATTTAAGTTTTATCTACACCATTATCACAACACTTTTTGATCAAACAGCAATTAAAAGTTTTGATTTTACATTAAAAGAGAACACCTTAACGATTATTGCAAATGGCTCTCTCTACTTAGCAAAAGAGAGCCTTGAAGGTATAGAGAGACCAAAAGGCTTAGAACTTCAAATTATAGATAAAAAAGAGATTCCAGCATATAATTTCTAAAGAGTCGAAAGTTTAGATTAAAACTTTCTTCCCATTGTAAACTCAAAACTTGATGTTCTATCTAAATCATCAGGATTTCTTCCCCTAGCAAATACTAAGTTAATAGGTCCCATTGGAGAGAACCACTCTAAAGAGACACCATACCCCTCTTTTGTAATTTCATTCAAATCTGAACGTCCAACCATACCATAGTCGTAAAAGAATGCCAAACGCATTTTAGCTGCTTTAGAGAGAGGTATACTTGCTTCAACTGTATTAATAACACTCTTTGTACCACCTAAATACTCTCTAGATTTTCGACCTTCATCATCAACAGAATCAATATGAGGAGCAATAGAGTACGGTTCAAATCCTCTTACAGAGCCAATTCCCCCCATAAAAAGTTTCTCAGGAAGTGAAATTTGACCTTTATCTTTTAAAGCTGTTGCACGAAATTTATAACGTAAAATTAAATCATAATCAATTAAATCTTCTAAACCATAGTAGGCTCCAAATTTAGCAGAAGCTTCTATAAATTGTTCATCTCCACCTACCCCAGAATACCCTAGGGTAGCACCCATAATAAAGCCCTCTCTTGGAACATAAAAATCATCCGTTGAGTCATAAGTTAAACCAACTGAAAAAGTACTTTTAGCATAATTTAAATCCTCTTGCCCAAAGATACTATAAGTTTGGAAATCTGTGCTATTCTCATCCACATTAGTCTTATTTTTACTATAACCATAGTTTACAGAACCATAAAGATTACGGCTCAACTGCTTACCAAGATTTACTCCTGCTCCAATACTCTTTTGGTCATAGGTTGTATACTCATATTCACTTTGATAAATATTAACACCTAAACTATAGTCGCTGTCCCATACTCTTGGGTTATTAAATGAAAGTGAATAGTTGACCGATATTTTTGAAATATCAAAAGAGATAGCAGCATTAATACCTGAACCCATAATGTTTCTATCCGATAATGATGCTGAAAGCATAGCTCCTTGATAAGAGCCGTATCCTCCACCTGCTTGAATACTTCCTGTTGCTGTCTCTTTTACTTTAACCAACAAGTTAGAGTGTGTTGAATCAACCTTTTGTTGTTCAATAGAGACATTTTCAAAATACCCTCTTCGTCCCAATGCATTTTTAGAATCTTTTAAATCTGTTTGTGAAAACTGGTCTCCAGGTGCTAAATAAATATCTCTACGAATTACTCTATCTCTAGTGGTATGGTTACCAGAAATAATAACATCATTAATTGTAACAATATTTCCAGGAACAATGGTATACGAAATATCTACTGTATGATTGTTGCTATTTTTTTGAAAGTCTGGTTTTACTTGAACATTCGCATAACCCAAATTAGCCACTTGCTCTTTTAGATAATTCATGTCTTTACGAAGCTTATTAATATTAAAAGTTTTTCCCTCTAGTGCCGTAAATTCTTTTTTGACCTCATTTACATTTAATCCATCAACAGCACCAAGAATATGAATAGTATTAATTGTGTATGGCTCTCCTTCAGAGATTTGATAGGTTACATCAGCTTTATAGGAACCACTATCTACACGCATTAATGGGTCAGATACTGTAGCATCCAAATAACCATTTTGCATATAAACATCTTTGGCTCTAAAACCATCATATGCAAGCTGGTCCATATGAGCCACACCCTCATTTAAGCCTGGTAACCACCCCATAAAATCTTCTTCTTGATTTGCTAATGCTGTTTCTAACTCATCGCTATTCATTTTTTCTGCACCTGCAAAATCAATATTTTCAATGTAGATTTTTTCGCCTTTGTTGACCTCAAACACTAGAGCAATACTCTCCTCTTTGGGTTCAACCTCAATCTCTACAACTGTATCGTAATAGCCTTCAGCCTCAATCTTTTTTATCAATTTTTTCTTTGCTGTTTGTACTTTAACAGCATCATATAAATCTCCCTTACGCAGACCTATAGATGTAAAAAGTGCCTCTTGTTCATCTTCGGAACTGTAACCTTCCATTTGAAGCTTAGAGATAACAGACTTTTCTTTAAATTGATAAACCAAACCACCATTTTTGGTAGCAGACACCACAATATCAGAGAAGTATCCCTGAGAATAGAATTTTTTAATTGATTCATCAATTTTATTAATATCAAAGGTATCACCTACATGTATACCTGATATTTCTGTTGCCACATCTTTAGAAAGATGAAGTAGCCCATTATATTCTACAGAAGTAATGTTTTGAGCAAGAAGTATGGAGCTAAGTCCAATAGATAAAGTAAAAAGTTTGTTCATATAATTAATTGTTCCTTAGAGAATTTTTTATCTTATAATCCGTGCTATTAGTGTATCTTTTTTTCACTAAAAAAGTGCTATAATTCGCAGAAAAGTTGATAAGGGTAGAGATGAATATAGGAATTGTCGGTCTTGGACTAATGGGAGGTTCTTTAGGTCTAGCACTTAAAAAAATTCCAAAGAAGTATAACATCATTGGATATGACCATAATAAAAAGCATCAA
>CAYPCV010000140.1:0-3852 GCA_964409295.1 uncultured Sulfurovum sp. | reverse complement strand
GACTTGCCTAATATTTTAGAAGAGTGCAAACCCTATTTTTCAGATTTAAAAGCCGTGGCTGTGACCAATCAACCTGGTCTTGGGGTCACACTGATAGAGGGAATTGCTATGGCAAAAACTATTGCAGTAAGCCTTGATATTCCTCTAATTGCTGTACATCATTTAAAGGGGCATATCTATTCACTCTTTATAGAAAAGGAACAAATTTTACCACTTTTAGTCTTGCTTATTTCGGGAGGGCATACACAGATTATTCGTGTAAAGAGTTTAGAGAAAATGACCATTCTAGCCACCTCTATTGATGATTCTGTGGGCGAGAGCTTTGATAAAACAGCTAAAATGATGGGCTTGGGCTACCCAGGTGGTCCAATTATTGAAAAACTTGCAAAAGATGGCGATGAAAATCGTTTTGATTTGCCTGTTCCATTACGAAACTCTAAACTAATTGCCTTTTCTCTTTCGGGGCTTAAAAATGCTGTCCGTTTAACCATAGAAAAATTGGGAGGAGCAGAGGCAATGAGCGAACAAGATAGATGTGATTTATCGGCTTCATTTCAAAAGGCAGTCAAATTACACTTGATTCAAAAGAGCAAAAAAATATTTGAAAAAGAGTCCATAAAAGATTTTGCTATTGTGGGTGGAGCATCGGCAAACTTATACATTAGAGAAGCATATGAGACACTTTGTAAAACCTATAAAAAGCGTCTGCATACTGCACCGTTAGAGTACTGTTCTGATAATGCAGGAATGATTGGTAGATATGCTATAGAAGCGTATAAAAAAGAGCTTTTTGTTGACCCATATGAGATAGATGTAGTCTACACTAAAAAACGTCAAAGTGGTACAGAATTATAGTTTAAACTCATAATATTTTAAAAAATCATCAATGCAATCTTTAGTATTTAAATTTAACGCTTTTTAACCATTTTTTAGCTAAAATAAAAGGTTTTATACAAAAATAATTTATATTTTATGGAGTCTATCGATGGCAGAATATGGTGCTAGTAATATTAAAGTCCTCAAAGGGCTAGAGGCAGTTAGGAAACGACCTGGAATGTACATTGGAGACACTTCAACCAAAGGTTTACACCACTTGGTTTATGAAGTTGTTGACAACTCTATTGATGAGGCGATGGCTGGTTTTTGTGATACAATTAAAGTAACCCTAACCAAAGCAGGTTCTGCCATTATAGAAGATAATGGTCGAGGTATTCCTGTAGGAATGCACCCTACTGAGAAAATTTCTGCAGCAACGGTTGTTTTAACCGTACTTCATGCAGGTGGAAAATTTGATAAGGACACCTACAAAGTTTCAGGTGGACTTCATGGAGTAGGTGTTTCTGTTGTAAATGCACTCTCAAAAGACCTACATTTAACAATTTTTAAAGAGGGTTCAGTTCATGAACAAAATTTTAAAGAGGGAATTCCCCAAGAGATATTAGAAGTTACAGGAACAACCCGTAAAAAAGGTACAAAAATAGAGTTTTGGGCTGACGATACTATCTTTACAGAGGGAACAACATTCCAAAAAGAGATTTTGATGAAAAGGTTCAAAGAGCTTGCCTATTTGAACCCAAAAATTACCATTGATTTCCGAGATGAACGTGATGGAACAAAAGAGATATTTCATTTTGAGGGAGGAATCCAACAATTTGTTGAAGATATGAATACAAAAGAGCCTCTCTCTACAGCTCAATTTTTCCAAGGAAAAGCAGATGATATTGAGATAGATATTGCTTTAATGTATTGTGATGCTGATTCTGAAAAATCACTCTCGTTTGTAAACAATATCAAAACAGCTGATGGTGGAACACATGAAGCAGGTTTTAGAGCAGGATTAACCCGTTCTATGTCTAGCTACATCTCTAAAAATGCCAATGCAAAAGAGAAAGGGACAAAAATTACAGGAGAAGATTGTAAAGAGGGTCTTATAGCAATCGTCTCTGTGCGTGTTCCTGAACCACAATTTGAAGGACAAACCAAAGGGAAATTGGGTTCTTCTTACGTTCGTCCTTTGGTTCAAAAATTCTTCTCTGAAAGCTTTAACAAATACCTTGAAGAGAACCCTATTGAAGCAAAAGCGATTATGGGTCAAATTCTTCTTGCTGCTCGTGGTCGAGATGCTGCCAAACGTGCTAAAGATTTGGTTAAACGTAAAGACTCTATGAGTATTGGTACACTTCCTGGTAAATTGGCAGATTGTCAAAGTAAAGACCCTGCAATTTCAGAGATTTATCTAGTGGAAGGGGATTCTGCTGGAGGTTCAGCAAAACAGGGACGTGACAGAGTTTTCCAAGCAATCTTACCACTAAAAGGTAAGATTTTAAATGTTGAGAAAGCACGTTTAGAGAAGATTTTAAAATCTGATGAAATCAAAAATATGATTACAGCTCTTGGATGTGGTATTGGCGATGAGTTTAATGAAGATAAACTTCGTTATCATAAAGTTATCATCATGACCGATGCCGATGTGGATGGTTCACATATTCAAACGTTATTAATGACCTTCTTCTTTAGATTTTTAAAACCAATTATAGAGAAAGGCTATTTATACTTGGCTCAACCTCCTCTTTACCGATACAAAAAAGGTAAAAATGAGACCTATCTAAAAGATGATAAATCACTCAATGACTTTTTGATAGAGCATGGAATTGGTGTTTTAGAGTCTGAAACAATGGGACAACAAGATTTAATTGAACTCTTTAAATTGGTGGCTTACTATAAAATGACTCTAAGCGAAATAGAGAAACGTTTTGCACTTCCTGAAGTAATTCGATACATGATTGAGAATCCAGATATTATCTCTACAGACAATATAACTTTGGCTAAAAACTTGGAAGCATATATTACAAACCTTGGTTACAATATTTTAAGTAAGACCATAAATGAAGAAGTTATTCAATACTTTGTACAGACCAATGATGGACTTGAAGAGTTAATTGTAGATGAGAATCTATTTACTTCTCCTCACTACAATGAAGCAATTTATATGAATCAAAAAATTAATGAACGAATTACGGATGAGTATAAAGATAAAGATGTGTTACAACTCTTGGCAATAGTTGAAAGCTCTGCTAAAAAAGGTGCGTACATTCAACGATACAAAGGTCTAGGAGAGATGAATCCAGAGCAACTTTGGGAGACAACTATGAATCCAGAAGATAGACGTTTATTAAAAGTCGTTATTGATGATGATGAAACTGCTTCTGATACATTTGTACTCTTTATGGGCGATGAAGTTGAGCCAAGACGTGCTTATATAGAGACCCATGCTAAAGATGTTAAACACTTAGATGTTTAATCTACTTTATTAAAAAACTTACCCACTGGGAATCGGAGGCTTTAGCCAAGGCTAAAGCCATCGTTTCCGAGTTTATACAAATCAAACAACAGGAACCTATAAATGAAATACGGCGAACAAGAGATAGAAGCCTTTGATATTAATGCAAAAGAGAACTATTGGGACAATAATCATTCAAAAAATTACACCATAGATATTGAACTACCAGAGTTTATGTGTAAATGCCCAAGAAGTGGCTACCCTGACTTTGCAACCATTAAACTTAGCTATTGCCCTGATAAATTTGTAATTGAACTAAAAGCTCTAAAAATTTATATTAACAGTTTTATGAACAGACACATCTCTCATGAGAACAGTGCCAATGAAATTTTTGATGCCTTGAATAGTAATATGAAACCAAAATGGATTAAAGTAACTGCTGATTATAACCCTAGAGGAAACGTGCATACCGTTATTACAGTAGACAGTAGAGAAAATTAATTTTCTCTACTGATATTTTTTAATTATTTACTTCGATTATAAAACCAATTGGTAGCCTCAACAAATCCATC
>CAYPCV010000139.1:0-26526 GCA_964409295.1 uncultured Sulfurovum sp. | reverse complement strand
GCCGATGTAAATGGCGATGGAGTGATAGATAATGGGAAAGATAGTGATGGCGATGGAATTAAAGATAGTGCTGATGTTGATGTGGATGGCGATGGAGTTATTGACAATGGAACAGATAGTGATGGCGACGGAGTAAATGATACCAGTGACACAGTGGATAATAACAAAGACAATGATAGCGATGGCTTGGCTGATGGTTTAGACCCAAATGACAATAATCCAGATACAGATGGAGATGGGATTTTAGATGGTGCTGATGTTGATGTAAATGGGGATGGTATTAACGATAATGGTAATGATTATGATGGAGATGGTATTAACGATACCTACGATAACGATGATGATATGGATGCTTTGAATGATGACGACGACCCTAATGATAAGAATCCTGATACCGATGATGATGGAATTTTAGATGGAGCTGATGCCGACGTAGATGGGGATGGAGTTATAGATAATGGAAGAGATACTGATGGGGATGGTATTAATGATTTGCATGATAACGATAATGACAATGATATTTTAGACGATGAGAAAGACCCTAATGACAATAATATTGATACCGATGGAGATGCTATCACAGATGGAGCTGATGTTGATGTAGATGGGGATGGAATCATTGATAATGGAGTGGATACAGATAACGATGGTATTAATGATGATGCTGATTCTGATGTTAATGGAGATGGAGTTATTGATAATGGAGTAGATTCTGATAATGATGGGGTTACCGATGAGTATGATATAGATGATGACAATGATGGACTTAGTGATTTAGAAGAGCGTCAAAGAGGTACAAATCCAACCCTTAGAGACAGTGATGGAGATGGTAAAGATGATTTACATGAAGGTAAATCAGACCGAGATAATGATGGTATTATTGATGCCTTAGATTCTGCATTAGTGGATAGTGATAATGATGGTGTGGTTGACGAACTTGACAATGAGAATAGTAACCCCTTGAATGATAGTGACAATGATGGACAAGTAAATATTAAGGAGTTAGAGTGTGGCTCACTAGGTAACCCACTTGATAGCACCAAACGTTGTGAGTGGGAAACGGAGACAAGCAAGGGGGTTACACTCTCATCTGTTGGCTTTAGCTACGTTCCAGGTGGATTTGATGTTGATGAGGATGGGATAGAAGAGAGTGGTTTCTGGGTATCAAGTTATCAAGCAAGAGAGAGAGGAGAGGATATTCCTGTAAATGATATTATCACGATTGTAGATGAGTATTACCGATTTATTAATGATAGGTTTGTCCTTTTGAATACAGAGTCGATATTAGAAGGGTATATGAAAGAGAAATTAACTGATACTTTAAAAGGACGAAAACTTAGTTTTGAGGAGGATGATGCATCTACTAAACGTCGATTAACAGATATGCCTCCTTATTTGGCAATGGCAAGTTTAATAGAATATGAGATTATAGACAGTGATGGAGATTTAATTAGTCGTGACTTAGGGCTTTTAACTCAAAAGCAGTATGTTCATATTTTAAAATTGCTACAAGCTGATTTAGATAATGATGGAGATGGTACCTCTTTACGAAATGGTTTACTTGGAACAGATATTAATATTCCAGTTAAAAATTATAGTCGTCGTATGTATGAGTTTGGTACAACACACCAAGAGTATCTTTCTAATTTAATTTGGTTAAAAGATAAAGATTCTAATATTAAATTTTCTTTAGATAATATTAAATCTTGGTGGGAAATTGATATGGATAATGTTCTCTACAACTATGAGTTTTCCTATGGAGCATTAAGTACTTTAGACGTGGGAATGGGGGCAGGACTTTTTAAAGACAACTATGCTGTTGTTGCACGAGGAGGAACTACTCTAAACCTTTTACATGGAACAACAGGTGTAGATAGTGATACCGTTAATGAGAGCGAAGGAATTGGTTTTAGAGCTTCAACACCTTATTTAAAGTAGTGTTACTTTTTTATTTAAAGATTCTTTAATCTGTAATTTTTTGATTTGAATTAAGCTCTCTTTTTTTTAATTAAGAGTATATTACTCCTAATTAAAAATTAAAAGGATTCAACCATGATGGGAATACCACAACCAGCATTTTATATATTTAAGTGTCAGCAGTCAGCACCTCCAGGAATGCCAAAACCAAGCTGTGTAAGTCAAAGTAATCCAGAGTCTCAACAACTTATGCAGTACTTGTCTCAAACACTTATGCAAAAAGGTATTATTGGTACAGTTCAACCTATTCAAACTTCTTGTCTTAACCGTTGTCAACAAGGACCAGTAATTTTAGTAGAACCAGGTCATACGATGTATGTAGGCTTAACAAAAGAGAAGATAGAACGAATTGTGGATGAGCATATTATTGGTGGCAATGTTGTTAATGAATATGTGATTCCAGAGCAAATGTGGGGCGATGCTGTTCCCCCTTCACAAATGGCACGTTAATTTTTTAAATCTTTTGTTCACTTCACTGAAGCTCTTTCAGTGAAGCTTTTCACTTTCACTTACTTCTCTCATCTATTTTTTTTCTTTAGGTCTCTTTCTTTGTCTGTTTTTATAATATTAAAGTTTTCTTAATTAAAAAAATTAAAAAATAAGTTAAGATTAAATAAAAGTAGCTAAAATAAAAGTAGCAAATAAAAACTTTTTTAAATATAAGTTACAAGGAAAAAAAATGGCTTTATCAAGATTTATAACAAGCTGTCTATTTGGTATGGTAGTTCTGAATAGCTCTGTTTTAGCAGAAGGAACCAAAGCAGGAACTGAGGTTATTTCTACTTCTGCTATTGAGTATATTATGGGAGGAAAAACAGTTAAAGAGAACATTGTCAAGAGTAAATATATTGTTGACAAATTGGTTCAGTTTAAAGTGACAAGAGAGCTTGACTTGAAACAGGCAACCGTTAAGGGATTGACTTTTTTAGCACCCTTTAACGTTACAAATTATGGAAACTCTATAGAAAACTTTGTTTTAAATATCAGTTATGGGGAGGTGCAGGGTTTTAGTTTTGAAAAAACTGTTATCTATATTGATAAAAATAATAATGGAAAGCTAGAAGATTCCGAAGAGGTAGATAATAATGTTATAAAAAATCTTCGTCCCGATACTCATCAGGTTGTTTGGCTTGGGGCAGTGACTCCTGAAAATGTTGTATTGGATAAGAAGGTACGTTTTGGATTGGAAGCTAAAGCTAGTAGTGGAGGAGAAGAGGCTATCTATAGAGAAGCTTCTAAAGTGAATACAATTTTAAAAGAGGATATTGTTTTTGGAGATGGAGAGTCTGAAAATGATACCTTTTTTAATAATACATATATAGAGAGATATTTATGGACAATTCAACCAAGTATCGACTTGGGAATGAAGTTAGAGATTAATATTATGAGTGCTGACCCTCTAAATGGGATTGCAAAAACTAGAAAAGAGGCAGAGTCGGGTAAGTTTTTTTCCATACCTAATGCAACGCATGTACGAAGTTGGAAGATTTACAATGATTCTCTTGTAACAGCTAAGGATATTCGCTTTAGTATTAATGAAGATAGTAAGGTAGAGAGATTTGCTATCAGTAGTAAAAAAACATGGTGGAAAAATGATAAGCGTATACATATTTTACTCTCATCAAGCAATAAAATTATTGGTCAAGGAGTATATAATAAAGCTAAAAAGAGTGTAGATTTTACGATTAAAGAGTTACGAGGAGGAGAAGCTGTCTACCCTCATGTTGTAACGGTTATTCGATAAAAATATTATTTATGAGGTACTCTTAAGAGAGACCTCATAATCTTTTGAAAAGAGAAGTATTAGTACTTCTCTTTTCAGAGGATAAATTTCCTCGAAGATTTAGGATACAAAAATGCGGTGTGAATTTTAATTCACTCATTTAAAAACCATTATCAGAAATAAATAAAATATATATGCCGTTATTATTTTTTAATTAGAAAAATAATAACGGTTTTTTTAAAGAGTTTATATATTAAAAAATATTTAATTTTATTTAAAAATATTATAAAAATCATCACTCATCACTTTGGGTCGATGATTTTTTTTAATATCTAATATGTTAAATATTATTAATAACTATTTTATTATATTCTTGAATATGTTCTTTTTAATATAAAAATATTTATTTATATTTTTGAGATGGCAAAGATTTTTTAAGGAAAAAATTATGAAAAAAATTATGAAACTATTTATATTCTCCTTACTCTTCTCAATGGTAACATTGAGTGCAGACGAGAGAATTGTATCGTCTAAAGCAACCGTATTATTTAAAGAGAATGGTGTGCAAAAGTATCTCTATTCAAACAATTATCAGCTCCTGTTAGATGAAAAGAAGAGAGATGATATAAAAAAAGAAACAGTAGTGAAAGAGGATTTATGGTTAGTATTTGAAGAGACCTCTAAATCGGTTGTTGGTATGGGAGAGTTTATTCAATATTCATTAAATATTGAAAATAAAGGCTCCTCTACGATAGAAGAGGGTTCTGTCTCTATTAAGTTACCTCAAGGATTTAGATATATCAAAAACTCTTACAAACTAGATAATATCTCTTCTAAAAATATAGAGATTCAAGATAACCGACTACGCTTAACTTTAAACAACTTGAATAACAAAAAGAGTCAAGCTATAGAGTTTGTTTTACAGTCAGGTGTTGCTTTGGCAAAAACAGCTACGGTAGTAGCAACAGCTAAAGCCGATGGAGTTAACTCTAACCGTGCAGAGTCTACAGTTCTTATTGAAAATCGTGAATTGATGAGAGGAACCTCTACTATTGTCGGAAATGTAAAGGTTGATAATATACCTGTAAAAGGTGTACGAATTTATATGGAAGATGGTACGTTTACTTTGACAGATAGAGATGGTCAGTATAATTTTGCAGGAGTTGCCGAGGGAACACACGTTGTTCAACTTGACAAGGAGAGCTTGACAGAAGCTTATGAAGTAGGCTCTTGTGAACAGAGTGTTCGTTTTGCAGGAAGTCATGTTTCTCAGTTTGTTAAAACATTTTCAGGAACATTGCATAGAAGTAATTTTTGTTTGGAAGTTAAAGATGCGTACAAGAGAGATATTCAGCTCTTTCCTAAATTTGCTTCACTTGATGATGTGTTAGATGAGACAGCTAAAGAGTTGATTAAAGATGCTTTAATTGATGTAGACCCTTTAAATATTGAAAGTATTTTTATTGAAGGACATAGTGATAGTCAAAAAATTAGAACTGGTAACCGATTTAAAAATAATGTAGCATTAGCATTGGCAAGAGCTAAGAGTGTTAAAAAATATATTGCCAACTATTTAAATATCTCTTTAAATAAGATTCAAGTTGTCTCTTATGGAGCAAAAAAACCAATCTCTTCAAATCGAACTAAAGAGGGACGAGCTAAAAATAGAAGAGTAGAACTTAAGATTATTAAGAGACATAAAGATAGTGATACGTCAAAAGAGATAAACTTAATAATGAAAAAGAGACTATTTGCAATGCCTGATTATGATGAGAATTGGTTAATTGGACAGAGTGATGATGTAGAGTTTGTATGGCCAGCTAAAAACTTTGTTCCTTCTATCCCTGCTGTTAATTTAGTTGTAAAACATAAAGAGGAGCATAGAGCTAACTATTTTGTAAATGATAAGCCTGTTGATGTGGTGCATTTTCAGAGAAAAGTAATTGACACTTCTGGTAAAGCTATTACTATATATAAAGGGGTACACCTAAAAGAGGGAGACAATAGATTAGTCTGTGTGATTAAAGATGAAAATGACAATACAATTAAGCGATTGAGACAAGTGATTCACTACTCGTCAATGCCTGTAAGAGCTGAAGTGGTAACTGCCTATTCACATTTAGTTGCTGATGGAAAACAGACTCCTGTTATTGCTGTCAAGTTTTTTGATAGAGATGGATATCCTGTTCGAGGGGATATAATTGGAAAATTTAAAATTTCAGAGCCTTATCAAGGTTACCGACGTTTAGATAACTTGGGGCAGAATCCTCTCTCTAAATCTACAACAGGAGAGGATTATGTAATTGTTGATGATGGAATGGCATATATTCGTCTTGAAGCAACGAGTAAAGCAGGAGAGGCTACATTGTCACTTCCCTTTACAGATAGAACAGAAGAGTTGAAAGTGTGGTTAAAACCAAAGGTGCGTGATTGGATTATGGTTGGATTTGCAGAAGGTTCTGTAGGGTATACTACTTTGGCAAAAAATATGGAGTCATCTACAGTTAATACAGAGGGACAAGTATCACTTTTTGCCAAAGGTAAAATATTGGGTTCCTATCTGATGACACTCGCATATAATAGCAAAACAACCGAAAAATCACTTTTGGATATTATTGACCCTTCACGATACTATACCATTTATGGAGATAGTAGTGTTCGTGGTGTTGAAGCAGCAAGTCAAAAGAAGCTCTACTTAAAAGTAGAAAAAGATAATTTTTATGCGATGTTTGGAGATTTTGTTACAGGCTTAAACGATATGAAACTCTCTGCTTATGAGCGAACTTTAAATGGAGTAAAAGCAGAATTTAATGGCGAACGGGTACAGGCACAACTTTTTGCGAGTGAAAGTGACCAGAGTTTTATCAAAGATGAGATAAAGGCAAATGGAACATCAGGACTTTACAGACTCTCAAATAAAAAAGTTGTCTTGAATAGTGAACAGATTACAATTGAGACACGAGACCGATTTCAGCCTGATAGAGTATTAAAACGAGAAGAGATGAAAAATCTCATTGACTATACAATTGACTATTATAAAGGGACAATCTATTTTAAGAGACCTATTTTTAGTCGAGATAATGATTTTAACCCTGTTTACATTGTTGTGAATTATGAAGTTAAAAGTACCTTAGATAATTTGACAGCAGGAACAAGAGTATCGGTCAATATGTTAGATAAAAAGATGAAACTATCTACCACTTATATTCAAGAGCATTTAGGAGAAGAAGAGAATCAGTTAGCCGCGATAGATATGCGATTAAAAGTTGGAGAGAAGGGAAAACTTGAGTTGGAGTATGCTGAAAGTACCCAAACTAAAACAGAAGGACATAAGGATGCGATTCGTGCAGAGTATGAGCATAATGGACAAAATTTTTATACTAACCTATATTATAAAAAAAGTGATAAAGATTTTGGATTAAATCAACAGACAAAAGAAGCTCTGGATTTAGAGACAATGGGTATTGATAGTAGTTACAGTTTCGACCAAACATTAGAGCTAAAGAGTAGAGCTTATAGAGAACGACGATTGAGTACAGGAGAGAAAGAAGATGTATTAGAAACGACCTTAACTTCTAGAGGAGAGAGCTTACAACTAGAAGGAGGTGTTCGATATGTAAATGAGCATAAAGGAAAAACTCCTACGGAACAGGTTATTGCAGGAGTAAATAAGAGCTTTTTTGATAATAAATTGATTTTTCGTGCCAAAAGAGAAGAGAGTATTCGTACCGAAGATAGTGAACAGTATCCAAATCGAACGTTAATTGGTGCAGAGTATCAACTGTCAGAAAATAATGCACTATTTGTAGAACAGGAGTTCTCTGAGGGGCTAACAAGAGAAGAGATTCAAAAGGTTGGAATCTCTAGTAAACCTTGGAGTGGAGGAACGATTCAGAGTTCAATTGCAGATAAAAATATAAAAGATGGCGATAGACTTTTTTCTCTATTGGGTATTCAACAAACAATAAAGTTGAGTGAATATGTTAATATTGATGTGGGTGTTGATAGAGCTGAAACAATGGAGGGAGATGGAGCAGATGATTTTACATCGTATACCTCTTCAGTCAATTATAATAAAGATGGATTAAGTAGTAATTTAAAAGTTGAATACAAAGAGACTCCTGAAGAGGATTCTGTTGGAGTATCTGTAGCTTTAGCCACACAACTAGATATAGGTTTAGAGTTAGCAACCTCTGCACAATATTTCAAATCTGATAAGAGTGAAGAGTTACTCTATACAGATATATCTTTGGTACATCGACCTTTGGAGTCTGATTATACGATTTTAGATAAGTTTCACTTTATAGATGAAAAGTCACAAGGCTTAGAGAGTCGTAAATTTGTGAACGATTTTAACCTTAACTACAAAGTAAGTTCACTTTTTGAGTTGTCTCTCTATCACGGTTTAAAGTATGTTGTTGAGACTATTGATAAGGAGCAGTATAGTGGTATTACTCAGATGATAGGTGTTCGTGCAACGTATGATATAAGTAAAAAATTTGATGTTATGGTCTACAGTAACCTTATTGATGGACAATCAACATTGAACCAACAAGAGTTTAATCATGGTGTTGTTCTTGGATGGAATGCGTATACTAATATTGATTTACTATTAGGTTATAACTTTGAAGGATTTGAAGAGTTCGATTTTAATTCAGGAACTAAGACCAAAGAGGGGGTCTATATTGGCTTTAGAATGAAGTTCGAGTAGTTAATAAAACAAGAATAAACTTAAATAAATATTAAGTAAAATCATTAATAAATAAGTTAAGTTTAAGTTTAAGTCTTGTAAAATTACACCAAGCAACAGAGAGTGCTAAAGAATAAAATAAGTAATATATATAAAGGATAAAGATGAAATTAAAGAATTTAGTAATAGGTATTATGGCAACAACAGCTTTGGCTGTAGCGTTAACAGGAGAGAGTATCTCTATGAAAACAACAGCTTTTGAAGAGGTTGTTGAGACACAAGCAGGAAAAGAAGTTAAAGTATTAAAAGTTTTAGAAAAAGCAATTCCTGGGGATGTTGTTACTTATGTAAATACCATTACTAATCCAACTGCTGAAAAAGCTGAAAAGTTGAGTGTAGTAAATGAAGTTCCAGAGCATACAAACTTTGTAGCAAATAGTGTAAAATGTGTTGACTGTACAACACTTTATTCAGTAGATGGGAAAGAGTATAAATCAGCATCAGAACTTTTTATTAAAGATAATGGTGTAAAGAGATTGGCAAAAGCAGAAGAGTATACACACTTGAAGTTTACGCTAAATACCCTTAATCCAAAATCAGAGTCAAAAATTGAATTTAAAACTAAAATTCAGTAAATAAGATGATGAGTGCAGTGGCACTCATCTTTTAAAATGGATTTTCCCTTGAAGAGAGTCTCTAAAAGAGCGATTCTCTCCAAAGGATAAGACCTTTCGGATGGTTTACGGATAATTAAGATATTGAAAAAGCTAAACCCATTGTGAAGTGGGGACAGAAAGCCACGGGTCTCAATAGAGAGATAGCCGAGTTACCAATAGAGAAATATCTCTACTTTTTCCTATTTTATTTTTAGCTACAGAATGTTGTTTTTTATTAAAGAGCAACGTGATAATTATATATAATATTAGAAAAGATTAAGGAAAAACAGAATGAAACTATCAAAAGTTTTAGCAATAACATTATTAGGTGCAGTAGCAATGACAAACACGGCTATGGCATCAGGAACAACAGCAGGAACAAAGATTAGTAATACACCAACACTTACTTATAGTATGGGTGGAGCAAACAAGAGTTTAAAAGCACCAGTATCTTCATATATTGTAGATAAAGTGATTAACTTTACAGTAACAAGAGCAGAAGCAACAGAACATAAAGTAGTTGCAGGTGCAACAAAACTTGTTGAATTTAAATTAACAAACATTGGTAACTCGAAAGAGAATTTCAAATTGTCAAAATGGCATAATGAACAAAATGTAAAATTTTTATCAAAGAAGTTCTATGTTGATGCAAATGGAAATGGTAAACTTGATAATGCAGAAAAAGTAGATACATCAATAGTAAAAAGTGTATCAATGGATAGTTCAAGAAAAATTTGGATGGAGCTAAAAGTAGACCCTAAAGCAGTAATTGGAAAGCGTTCAGATTCAGGTATTTTAGCACAAGCAGTTAATAGTTCATTTAAAGCGTATGTAGCAAGTGCTAAAAATACAATGAATAGAGAAGATATTGTATTTGCAGATGGAAAAGTATATGCTCCTGTTGATAAAGTAAGAGATGGAAAGATGTCTATGTGGTATGGATTTACAATTATTCAAGATGTGAATAATGTAAAACTAGACATTGTAAAAGAGTATGAGAAGGTTGTAAAAGACCCAGTAAATGGAACAAATAATCCAAAAGCGATTCCAGGTGCACAAGTTCTATTGAAGTACCAAATTACAAATAAGACAAAAACAGAAGCTAAAAATGTAACCTTTACAATTAATTATGATGTATCAAGAGTAAGATTAGCAGCTTCAAAAGAGATTGTAGAGTATGGAGTTAAGAAACCATATTTCATTACAGATAGCCGTGGTAGAGAGACAGGAAAAGCTGTTGAGACTAAAAAAGGTACGATTACATTTACTATTCCAAGTATTAAAGCAGGTGTAACGTATTACCCACACACAGCAACAATTATTAAATAATTGCTCTTACTTCTTCTCTATAGAGAAGGAGTAGGTTCTTTTTATTTGATATTAAAATAACAGAAAAGAATATTTAAGTAGAAAATAAAATAATTTCTTGTTGGCTTGGAGTATATTCTTATTTTTTTAGCTAAAAAATGTTGTTTTTTATTTAAAATAAGAGGAATACGTTTATTCTTTCTCGTTTATTCTTTCTCGTTTATTTTATCTATTATCAGAAAGCTAAAACAAGATGGTTCTCCATCTTTCTAAATGATTAAATAATAAAGGTTTATAAAATGAAAAATATAATTAAATTAGTACCAATTATCTTGTTTCCGATAATGCTTTATTCAACAGAAGTTCCTTATTCTACTGTAACACTTAGTTATTTTGTTAAAGATAAAGTTTATACTTATGAAGAGCAGATACCTAAGCTTGATATTTTAGAAATGGAAAAAGAGAATTCTGCTTTGACAGTTGTGAAGTCTTCAACAAAACGTTATGTTAAAGATAAATTAGAGGTTGAATTTACCGTTCTTGTCACTCTTAATCGGAATATTGATGATTTAGTAATTAGTGATAATATTGTAGAGGGCTTTAGATATAAAAAAGCTTCGTTACGTTTAAATAATGATTTCCCTAATAATTTTAAGCTTTTAGAGAGAGATTTAACCATTAATGTAGGAGACGTAAAAGAAGGCTTTAGTTATAAAATGAGTTATATTGCAGAACCTATCTCTTAGTTTTCGCTAAGAAACTTAAGGTATCGAATATCTCTCTCTAGTTTCTTCTGAATTTTATGCAGATATAGTTCAGAAGCTTTGTCTATCTTCTCTAAATCTGTAGTGGAGATAGATTCAACGCTATCTAAAACTTTTTTAAGTGTTTTTTCAATTTTTTGTTCTTTTAGAATCTTTGAATTACTTACTGCTTCAAAGGGATTCTTTGTACTGTCAAGAATGTCCAATGCATAGTTATCGTCCAAAATTTTTGCAACTTCTCTTAAGGCTTGTGGGCTGGATATGGCCTCTTTCTCTAAAGCACCTTCTGCATCTTCGCCTTTGATAATCCATTTGTAGAATCTGTCAAGATTGTTTTTATTTAGAAATTCCATTCGATTTTCATTCCAGTCCAACCAATCTCTAAAGGCAGGTTTTCCGAGGGTTTCATAAAAAATGGTATAGAGATTTTTAACTTCAAATTTATTATAACCATCTTTTTCCATGTTGTATAAGAGTTTAAATGAGTAGTACTGTTTCTTTACATCTGCTACTCTTTTTCCTACTTTATTCCCTATCTCTTCAAAGTTGTATCCCTTAATATCTTTGAGTTTAATGACCAACTTTGCTTTAGCAAATCCATTCCAATGTTTTACTCCTGTAATGTGCCTCATTCCCATCAACACATCTTCATCGTATTCAGCTGTATTTACTTTAACGTCTAATCCATTTAAAATAATATCTTGAAGACTTGGCTTTAAATCTTCAAGATGATAATTCTCTTGGATGTATTTAAGCGTAGAGAGCCGTCTGTTTCCTTCAACAATGTAGTAGTTACCTTTTTCATCAATTTTCTCGGCAACAATCATCTCAATGTAGATAAAATCATTTTCGATAATACTTCCAATCAATTCTCGAATATCATTTTGTAACTTATTATATACTTTAAGTTGATTGGTTTTATTCATTATTTTGTCTTTAGGCATCGGGTCAAAGTCAAAATTATCGTCATAGCGTAGATTATCTGGGTCGAAGAATAGATTTTCTAATTTTATTTTTTTAGTATTCAATCCCTTATCCTTTATATATGTTTATTTAAAAATATTATTAATTTAAGTTAATAATATTTTAACATAAAAACTTTATAAAATAGATGATGTTACTTGAAATACTCTCTTAGAGAGAGAAAGAGACGACAATTAAAAGTAGTTTATAATAGGATTAGTCTATTTTTGTTTTAAATGAAATTACCTCTTTTGTGTTTGGGTTTAATTTGGGGAATGTCCAGCGAATATGCTTATAATCTTTTGGATTAGCTAGGGTCAAAGTATTATTATAAACAAAGAGTTCTGATGCTTTTTCAAAAACTTCTCCGTCTACAGAGTACTCAATTAAACAACCATTACTGCATTTAGCACTGTTAGGTATATAAGTCGTATGTTTAGGAATAATGTCTGAGAATACAACATCTCTTGCAATCATATTACTTGGATTTGTTATGGTATGTTGATAGGCAACAACTGTATTTGGAATTGCTTGGGTCAACTCTTTTAGTATTTTTGACCCTTTTGATACCTCAAATAGTTTACTGGAAATTTCTAAATTAGCATGGGCATTGATTGTTGTAATAAGTGTAAATATAGCGATAAGTAAGTTGTAGTGTTTCATGAAAAATCCCTTTATTTATGTTTAAAAATATTATATAATATTTAATGTTAAAATATAATTAAAAATATTGTAAAATACTTTTATCTTTCAAAGAATAGAAACCTATAATCTCTTATCGAATGAAGTTTTGGTAAATAATAATCTGCTATAATACAAAAAAATCACAAATCACGGAGATAACTCTAATGAACATTACCATGCTCTATAGTAAATTGCACAGAGCGACCGTAACCGAAGCTAACTTACATTATGTAGGCTCTATAACCATTGATCAAAATTTACTTGATGCAGCCAACATGCGTGTTGGTCAAAAAATAGATATTGTTAACATTAATAATGGAGAACGATTCTCTACCTATATTATTCCAGGTGAGGCTGGTAAAAAAGAGATGTGTCTTAATGGGGCTGCTGCTCGA
The DNA here is from genome assembly GCA_964409295.1 of uncultured Sulfurovum sp. Taxonomy (GTDB): domain Bacteria; phylum Campylobacterota; class Campylobacteria; order Campylobacterales; family Sulfurovaceae; genus UBA1140. Next base: position 13,366 of record CAYPCV010000139.1, on the reverse strand, counting down.
AAAGTACATGTGGGCGATAAGATTATCGTGATTGCTTATGCAACCATGAGTGAAGAAGAGGCTGATATTTTTGAACCTAAAATAGTTATTTTAGAAGATGATAATAGTATTGCCCAAGAGTTTAAAGGATTAAAGTAATGTTTGAAGGTTTAGATATGAGTAAAATGGGTGCGATGATGGAGCAACTCCAAAGCAAAGCCAAAGAGATGGAAGAGCAATCTAAAAATATTAGTATGACAGCCAAAGCAGGTGGTGGAATGGTTGAAGTAACGGCTAATGGAGCGAATGAAATTATCGACATTACCATTGATGATTCTCTTTTAGAAGATAAGTCCTCTTTGCAAATCCTTCTTATCTCTGCTATAAATGATGTACTAAGAATGGTAGAAGATAATAAAAAATCTCAAGCCATGGGCATGATGGGTGGAATTAATCCTTTTGGAATGAAATAAGTAATTTTCTTCTTTAAAATGGTCGTTAGCTCGACCATTCTGCTTCTTCTTTAACAAAAACTAATAAAAAATCAATAATTATTCAAAATATAAGTAAAAATTAATTTACCTTTTGTTACTATTCGCGACCTAAATCTCGGTTTAGTGTAACTCTGCGTGAAGAATTTTTATATAATAGGCACTGATTATATAAGAGTTGGTTGGATAATAGGTTATTTTTAATAACTTGTTTTCATCCAACCATGACGCAACATAGGTGCAAAAACACACTTTAGGAGTAACCAATGAAGGTTAGACCATCAGTAAAAAAAATGTGTGATGATTGTAAGATAATCAAGCGAAAAGGTATCGTAAGAATTATCTGCAAAAATCCAAAACATAAACAAAGACAAGGATAAGCATGGCACGTATATCAGGTGTTGATTTACCTAAAAAAAAGAGAATTGAGTACGGACTTACTTATATCTATGGTATAGGTCTTCATAGTTCAAGATTAATTCTTGATGCAACAGGTATTGATTATAATACAAGAGTTTTTGAATTAACAGATACTCAAGCAGCTGCAATCCGTAATGAAATTCAAGAAAATTTCATGGTGGAAGGGGATCTTAGAAAAAAAGTAACTCTGGACATCAAAGGTCTTATGGACCTTGGTTCATACAGAGGACTTAGACACAGACGTGGTCTTCCATGTAGAGGTCAAAAAACTAAGACAAATGCTAGAACTCGTAAGGGTAAAAGAAAAACTGTTGGCGCAGCATAAGCGAGGATTGATTAATGGCTAAGAAAAAAGCAAAAAAGAATATTGCTAAAGGTGTAGTTTACGTAGCTGCTACCTTTAACAATACAGTAATTACAGTTACAGATGAGCTTGGTAACGTTATTGCCTGGAGTTCTGCTGGTTCATTAGGATTTAAAGGTTCTAAAAAATCTACTCCTTTTGCGGCTACAGAAGCTGTTGCTGATGCAATGGCAAAAGCAATGGAGCATGGAATTAAAGAGGTTGGTATCAAAGTACAAGGACCTGGTTCAGGTAGAGATACAGCTGTTAAGTCAATTGGTGCAACTGAAGGCATTAGAGTAGCTTGGTTAAAAGATATTACTCCATTACCTCATAATGGTTGTCGTCCTCCTAAGCAGAGAAGAGTTTAATCACTGTTTGTGATTGAATTTATATTTAATAGAATAATTAAAGGTATTAAACATGGCAAGATATAGAGGTCCAGTTGAAAAACTAGAGCGAAGACTTGGTGTTGATCTCGGCTTAAAAGGTGAGAGAAGACTTGCAGGAAAATCAGCTTTAGAAAAAAGACCATACCCACCAGGGCAACATGGTCAAAGAAGAACAAAATTAAGTGAATATGGTGAACAACTTCAAGAGAAGCAAAAAGCTAAATTCATGTATGGTGTATCTGAAAAACAATTTAGAGCACTTTTTGCTGAAGCTAAAAGACAAGATGGGAACACAGGTTCACTTCTTATTCAACTTCTTGAGCAGAGACTTGATAATGTAGTTTATAGAATGGGTTTTGCAACAACTAGAAGATTTGCAAGACAACTTACTAACCATGGACATATTCTTGTTGATGGTAAACGAGTTGATATTCCATCATTTAGAGTTAAAGCAGGTCAAAAAATTGAAATTAGAGAAAAATCTAAAGCCAATCCACAAGTTGTAAGAGCAATGGAACTTACAAACCAAACTGGTATGGTAGAGTGGGTAGATGTTGAAAAAGAGAAACTTTTCGGTCTATTTACAAGAATTCCAAACAGAGATGAAATTTCAATTCCAGTTGAAGAGAGATTAATCGTTGAGCTTTACTCGAAGTAACAATAAACATTAAGGCAAAAAGGCAAAGAATGAAAAAAATTAAAGTAGCTCCATCACTTCCAACAAATGTTGAAGTGAATGAACTAGGAACAAATAGATCTGAAGTTATTGCCTATCCTTTTGAGAGTGGTTATGCTATTACACTTGCACACCCATTAAGAAGACTTATTTTAGGCTCTTCTGTTGGATTTGCTCCAATCTCTATTAAGATTGAGGGTGCTGCACATGAGTTTGATAGCGTTCGTGGAATGCATGAAGATGTAGCAGTATTTATTATTAATCTTAAAAATATTCGTTTTAAACTAGCTGAAGGTGTTGAGAGATTAGAAGTTAACTATAGCTTTGTAGGTTCTCGTGAAATCACTGCCGCAGATTTAGTGAATGATGATGTAGAGATTGTAAATCCAGATGCATTTTTAGCAACTCTTAATGAGGATGCTATTCTAAACTTTACAGTGGTTATCGCTAAAGGTTTAGGATATGTTCAAAGTGAAGATATTCGAGCTGACGTAGCAGTTGATGCTATTGCCTTGGATGCTTTTTTTACACCTGTAAAAAAAGCAAACTATGACATTCAAAATGTTCTAGTTGAAGATAATCCGAACTATGAAAAAATTGTCTTTGATATTGAAACAGATGGTCAAGTATCGCCTGTTGATGCATTTACAAATGCATTAGAGACAATGTATAAACAACTTTCAGTATTTAATGGGGTTCTTGATGTTGAAATCAATGCAGCACCTATTAAACGTAATAATGATGACTCTGAAATTAGAGCATATTTAGAACCAATTGAGTCACTTGGTCTATCGGCTCGTTCATTTAACTCATTAGATAGAGCTGGAATGAAAGTTGTTGGAGAGTTGGTACTCATGACCACTACTGAGATTAAGAACATTAAAAATCTTGGTAAAAAATCATTGGATGAAATTGCTGAGTGTTTAGAAAACTTAGGGTATGGTGATGATTTTGAATTGGCAGACAATACAAGAGTAAATCTTGTTAAGAAAATAGAGCAGTTAAAAGACTAGCTCGATAAGAAGGAAGATATATGAGACATAAACATGGATACCGTAAGTTAAGCAGAACTTCTGCTCACAGAGCGGCACTATTAAAAAACCTCTCTATTGCTCTTATTAAATATGGAAGAATGGAGACAACTCTTCCTAAAGCAAAAGAGCTTAGAAGTTATTTTGAAAAGCTTGTAACAAAAGCAGCGAGTGGAGAAAATGCACACAAAGCAGTTTTTGCAATGTTACAAGATAAAGCTTGTACTAATAAACTTGTTACTGAAATTGCACCTGAATATGCAGAACGTAATGGTGGATATACAAGAATTATTAAGACTCGTAACCGTAGAGGTGACGCAGCACCAATGGCTATTATAGAACTCGTATAGTAGTCCCTCTCCAAAGAAAGTCCTTTTTAGGACTTCTTAACATTATTCCAAACTTCTATTTTTTAATGTTAACAAAAACTTATAAATAAAAAATATCTCTATATTTACCTATTAATAATTACTCTAATTCATTTTACTTTAACACTAAATTAATATAATTTAAGTATCAAGGGATTATATTAAAAATTATTTTTAATATAAAACAACAATAAAAGGATGTAGTGTATGAAAAGAGTAGTGATTAGATGTTTAGCATTTTTATTTTATAAGCAAGAGAGAAAATTACCAAAGATACAAATTTCAGTTTTAAAACCCTAATAGCTGAGGTAGTTTATTTTTTTATCTTATTAAATCTCTCATTTTTTACAGATTTTATCCATAGAATATTTATAAGGTAATAGATAAAACTAGAAAATATAAGAGAGTAGGGAATAGTTCCTACATAAAGAGGTACAATAATATTATCCCAGTTTTGGCTAAACCAATCTAAGGTTAACTCAATATTAGCAATACCCTCTCTACCTAATAAAAAATTTCCTGTTTGATACTCCATGTAATACATAAATGGCATAGTAATAGGGTTACTTAACCAAACCATTGATATGGCAATAGGAACATTAAACTTGATAAAAGGTGTAACGGCTAATACGGCTAACATCTGCATGGGCATGGGAATAAATCCCCAAAAAAGACCGATGAGTATACCTCTAGAGATAGATTTTCGGTTGATAGATAGGTACTCTCTTGGTATTTTATATTTTTCTATAAAATGTTTGAGTTTACTGTTTGTCTCTTTGTTTTTAAAGATTTTTCGGATCATCTGTCCACCACTATTGTTTTATTATAGGTATTGTAATCTCTCTACCTTTATATTTCAATGAAAGAGTAGAATATTTAGGACAAGCTAAAAGCCAAGGGGTTGAAAGTTAGCATTTTTTCTTGACAAACATTTAAATATAATGTATAAATAGATTAATTACAAATGAAGGAGAAGCGAGTGCTTCCATTTACAGATGAAGAGTTAAAACCAATTGTTGCAAATATGCTTGATAAAGCAAAAGTATGGATACAAAAAGATGGTGGAGACGTTACGTTAATAGATATAAAAGATGGTACAGTTTTTGTGCAACTCCAAGGTGCATGTGTTGGTTGTGGAAGTTCGGGAACTACCATTAAATTTGGTATTGAAAAAGAGATGAAAACTTTTATTCATCCAGAGATAAAAGTGATGAATGTTCCCCATGGCTGGGAAGATAAATTAGAACAACTAGGATAATTATGGCTAAGATAAGTCTTGATACGCTACTAAACCGTGCTGAAGAGCAATTTTCTTTAGGTAAGTATGAGAGTGCATTGACTACCTATGGACTTTTGTTAAAAGAGTATCCCACAGATAGTGATGCACAAGTAGGTGTATTTTTATGTGATATTGGGATGGAGAGTGGCGAAGAAGCTCAAGCACTGTTTGATTATTATCAAATTATAAAAAATGAACAAGAGAATGCAGGAGAGGTTATGGTTAATCTCCTCTCTACGCTTGATACTAGTAATAACCAAATAAGTCACTTACTTAAATCAGATAAAGATAAAATAGAGTATAAAGATGGTATTGGTTATCAAGATTTTTTACGTTTTATTGATGAGCGTGGAGATTTTAAACAAGCCTTTGAAGATGTTATGTTTTCAACGCATATTATTTTAAAGAATAGAGAAGAGTATGTACTCTTTATAGAAGCGTTGATTGAACGAGGGCAAAAAGAGTTGGCACTACAGTTCTTGGACTCGTCCAGTAGTAATTTTCACAAAGACCAAGAAATTTATGCACTTTATCACAAAATAAAAGAGAATTAATTTTTTTTTCCTAATAAGGGGATATAATGCATAAAATAAGTTCAAATAAAAGAGAATAGTGTGCGATTAGATTACAACTTAGATAAGTATAAACAGATTACAGATGATACAAGCTCCTTAGAAAAAGATGACCTCTTTCTTTTAACCGTACAAAATAGAAAATATTTTGAGAAACTTGATAGTAAACCCCCTTTTATAACTCCCCTCCAACTTATAGAACTTTGGAATTTGAACGACTTAAAAATAGTTGGTGTAACAGGTACTAATGGAAAAACAACTGTTACGGCAGGGATTTACTCTTTTCTTTTAGATTTAGGGGAGAGACCAGCTCTTTTAGGAACACGAGGTTTTTTTGCTAATGATGAACGAATCGAAGATAAGTCAATGACAACACCTTCTATTTTACATATTTTAAATAGTATGAAAATTGCAAAAGAGAAAGCATGTAACTATTTTATTATGGAAGTAAGTTCTCATGCCATTGACCAAGAGCGAATTGAAGGAATAAAATTTGCATTAAAAGTACATACTAATGTAACTTCTGACCATTTGGATTATCATGGAACAGTTGAAGAGTATCGGGCAGTGAAGAGTCGATTTTTCGCAGATGAATCTCCAAAACTCCTTAATAAAGACGATATAAAAAATATTGTCTATAATCCAATAGGGGCTCAAAGCTATGGAGTAGATGAACCTGCAACCTTTAAAGTTCAAGCATTTTCATTACAAAATGGTATTACAGCAGGAATTAAACATTTAGGTACCGAGGCAACTTTTTATTCTCCTATGGTTGGATTGTTTAACCTATTTAATCTTATGGCAGCGATTGGTTCAACCGTTATGCTTACAGGTCGAAATGTATCTGAAATATGTGAAGTTGTTGCCAATTTTGCAGGTGTAGCAGGTCGAATGGAAGTAGTTAGCAGAAATCCTTTGGTTATTGTAGATTTTGCACACACCGATGATGGAATGATTCAGGTGCTTGATAGTATGAAAGACCAAGATGTTTCTGTAGTCTTTGGAGCAGGTGGAGACAGAGACAAAGGAAAACGACCACGAATGGGTGCTGTCGCTGCAAAATTTGCAACAAAAGTCTATGTAACCAGTGATAATCCAAGAAGCGAAGAGCCTGAAGCAATTTTACAAGATATTCTTTCGGGTATTAAAGACCAAAGTCATACACGTGCAATGGTAGACAGAGCATTTGCTATTCAAGAAGCATTAAAAGAGTTAAAAGAGAATGAGGTTCTAATGATTCTTGGAAAAGGCGATGAAGATACTATGGAAATTAAAGGCGAAAAGTTTCATTTTGATGATAGAGAGATTGTTCGAGCCTTATTAGCTCAGAAATAGGGTCGACATATCGACCTCTAATTATCTATGGTATAAATAATCTCTGTTTTATTTTTTTTTGTCTGAATCTCATCAATAGAAAGGTTTTCTATTGATAGATTCATAAACTCTTCGATAGTATCTATTTTTACTTTTGCAATTTCACGTAATACCAAACCTCTATATGCTTTCGCCCAATGACTAACTACTTTTCCTTCTTTTATAAATTTTAACGTCGTATAATTTTTAGTGGGTTTGTAAAACTTATCATAAAATCCTGCACGTAAATCTAAAATATCTTCATCTTTTAGATATTCCTCCATTAAGTAGCTTTGTTCTTTATAAAGTTTTTCAGGCTTTAACTCTCCTACGGCTTCGCCTTGTTTCAGTCGATACTCTGGAATTAAGTCATCGGCACGAAGAAATCCAAAAAGATTAGAGCATAATATAACATTCTTATCAATATATTCTTTAGAATCTTTTTCTAAACTTTTGTAGTTGAAATAATCAAAAGCAACTCCTGTATAACGCTCTATTGCTTTTATGGTTAGTTCATGAATAATATCTCTATTGTGATAGTTAACGTCATGCTCTTTTTTTAGTCCAAACATTCTGGAGAGTTCAGAAAAATCATTTTTTTGTAAAATATTGATGTATTTATGAAGAAGTTGTTTTCTTGTAGAGCTTAAGCTTTTAAATAATAGCGAGTCTAAGTTAAAATTATTGTTTCCACCTTTTGTTTTAGTTTCACTAGGAGCGAGAAGAATTTTCATGAAAAAGCCTTGTTTTTAGTGGATTATAGCAAATTTTAAAGAATTTTCATTTTTTTTATAAAAAGCCTTGACATAGATTTACTTTTTGTCTATAATGCGACTCCATTTAAAGAATGACTTTAAATGAATGGTGCTGATGTAGCTCAGTTGGCTAGAGCAGCTGATTTGTAATCAGCAGGTCGGGGGTTCGAGTCCCTTCATCAGCTCCATTAAATTTTATCAGTGTTTGACCAAAAATTATTTAACAATGACTAAGGTGGGTTACTCAAGTGGCCAACGAGGGCGGATTGTAAATCCGCTGACTACGTCTTCGAAGGTTCGAATCCTTCACCCACCACCATGTTAATAATCAATATTTTAGATGCGGGAATAGCTCAGTTGGCTAGAGCGTCAGCCTTCCAAGCTGAGGGTCGCGAGTTCGAGTCTCGTTTCCCGCTCCATGGTATTGCATAATTTGGGAGCTGATGTGAAATTTATTTTTTATTCACTTCACATTACTTACAACAACAAATACTCATAATTTTTACACTAATAAAACATAATAATTTAAAAAATTATTTAAAAAATATGCCCGTATGGCTCAGGGGTAGAGCACTTCCTTGGTAAGGAAGAGGTCGTGAGTTCAAGTCTCACTACGGGCCCCACCATGATTATGGACAAAAGTGTTGTACTTTATGACAAAGTTTACAATAGTTTTGTCCATATTGTTGGTAATTAAAGCAATATAAAAAACTTTTTGATATAATGTCGAAAATTTTTAATAATTAAACTTAGGAGACAGAGATGGCTAAAGAAAAATTTGAACGAACCAAACCGCATGTTAACATCGGTACAATTGGTCACGTCGATCATGGTAAAACTACATTAACAGCTGCTATTACAGCTGTACTTGCAACAAAAAATAATTCAGCTTTTATGGATTATGATGCAATTGATAATGCTCCAGAAGAGAGAGAAAGAGGAATTACCATTGCTACTTCTCATGTTGAGTATGAAACAGAAAATAGACACTATGCTCACGTAGATTGTCCAGGTCACGCCGATTATGTTAAAAACATGATTACTGGTGCTGCTCAAATGGATGGTGCTATTCTTGTTATCGCATCTACTGATGGACCAATGGCTCAAACTAGAGAGCATATCCTTCTTTCTAAACAAGTTGGTGTACCATATATCGTTATTTTCTTGAATAAAGAAGATCAACTTGACGATGAAGATAAAGAAGAGATGTTAGAACTAGTAGAGATGGAAGTTAGAGAACTTCTTTCTGAGTACGATTTCCCAGGTGATGATACTCCAATCGTAGCTGGTTCTGCATTCCAAGCACTTGAAGAGGCTAAAGCTGGTAAACTTGGTGAGTGGTCAGATAAAATCATTGAGCTTATGGCTGCTGTTGATGATTACATTCCTGAGCCAGTAAGAGAAACTGATAAAGATTTCCTTATGCCAATCGAAGATATCTTTACAATTCAAGGTCGTGGTACTGTTGTAACTGGTAAAATTGATAGAGGTCAAGTTTGTGTTGGAGATGCTGTTGAAATCGTTGGAATTAGAGACAACCAATCTACAACTGTAACTGGTGTTGAGATGTTCCGTAAAGAGATGGATTGTGGTTTAGCTGGAGATAACTGTGGTGTTCTTATCAGAGGTATTGATAAAAATGCAGTTGAAAGAGGTATGGTTCTTTGTAAGCCAAACTCAATTACTCCTCATACTAAATTTACAGCTGAAGTGTATATTCTTAAAAAAGAAGAGGGTGGTAGACACACTACATTCTTTAATAACTATAGACCACAGTTTTATGTAAGAACAACAGATGTTACTGGTTCAATTACTCTTGGCGATGGCGTTGAGATGGTTATGCCTGGAGATAATGTTACGATTACTGTTGAGCTTATCAACCCAGTTGCTCTTGAGCAAGGTACTAAGTTTGCTATCCGTGAAGGTGGTAGAACTGTTGGTGCTGGTGTTGTTGCTGAAATCATTGCATAGAAAAAATTAGAAAAGAGTTTAACTCTTTTCTACGTTCTTTAGGAGAAATTAATGAGAGAAACAATTCACTTAGGTTGTGAGAAATGTACAAGACGTAACTATCACACCACTAAGAACAAAAGAAACACTACAGAAAAACTTGCTTTAAAGAAATACTGTAAGTGGTGTAAGTGTCATACTACACATAAAGAGATGAAACTGTAACAGTTTTTTCTTTTACTTTTTTTGAGAGGAACTTTTTCCTCTCTTATTCTTAGGCCAATAGCTCAGTTGGTAGAGCACTGGTCTCCAAAACCAGGTGCCGGGGGTTCGAGTCCCTCTTGGCCTGCCACAATTAAAAGGTAATTACAATGGAAAAATTAACAACATATTTTGCACACGTTAAAGAAGAGATTCAAAAAGTTATATTTCCGACAAAAACACAAATAAGACAAGCATTCTTCGCTGTTTTTCTAGTCGTAACCGTTATATCAATTTTTTTAGCACTTGTTGACTTATTAATGTCATCTATTGTAACAGCAGTAGTTGGTTAATCGTATGGCATTACAATGGTACGCAATTCAGGTATATTCAGGGTCTGAACAGTCTGTAAAAAAAGGTATAGAACTTTTAGCAGTAGAGAACGGTATTGAAGAGAAAGTAGAGAAGATTATTGTTCCTACTGAAGAGGTTATCGAGGTTAAGAATGGAGAAAAAAAGATTACAGAGCGTGTGCTTTACTCTGGATATGTTTTCGCTCATGTTGATTTAGATACAGACCTTTGGCATAAAGTTCAATCTTTGCCTCGTGTTTCTCGTTTTATTGGGGAAGGTAAAACAGCAACACCTCTTACATCTGCCGATATTAAAGTTATTTTGGACAAGATGGATAAAAAATCAGCTCCGCGACCTAAAGTTGACTTTGAAAATGGAGAGATGGTTCGTATCGTTGATGGTCCATTCTCGAACTTTACAGGAATGGTAGAAGAGTATGACCTTGACCATGGAAAATTAAAATTAAATGTTTCAATTTTTGGACGAAATACACCTGTGGAGATTCTTTATACTCAGGTAGAAAAAATTCTATAATATATTTAATATTTTTTAGGTAGCTTTGTCGGCTACCATCCATCTAAGTTTCAGTAATAAAAATAGAGGTTTTTATTACTGAAGTTTTTATTTATATAAATAAACGACTATTTAATCTAAGGAGACAACTATGGCAAAAAAAGTAACTGAAAAGTTCAAAATGATGATTCCTGCTGGAGCTGCAAATCCATCGCCACCAGTAGGACCAGCTCTTGGTCAACGTGGTGTTAATATTATGGAGTTCTGTAAAGCATTTAACGAAAGAACTAGAGACAAAAGTGGATTTAAAATCCCAGTTGTTGTTACTGTTTATGCAGACAGATCTTTTACATTTGAGACAAAACAACCACCTGCATCAGAACTTATTTTGAAAGCAGCTAATCTTAAAAGTGGTTCAGATAACCCACTTAAGAATAAAGTAGGGACATTAACAACAGCTCAAATAAATGAGATTGTTGAGATGAAAATTTCTGACTTGAATACAGATGATAAAGAGATGGCTGCTAGAATTATAGCTGGAACTTGTAGAAGTATGGGTGTGGAAATCGCTGACTAAGTGATTCTTTTTTTAGCGTCTAGTAAATTTAGATGTTTTTAATTACCACTGGAATAGTGGGAGATTTATATCGTGGAGAAATAAATGGCAACAAAAGTAAGTAAAAAAAGAGCGGCGCTCTTAGAGAAAATAGAAGTAGAAAAGAACTATTCAGTTGATGAAGCAACAGCACTTCTTGCTGAGTTAAAATCAGCTAAATTTGATGAAACTGTAGAGATTGCATTAAATTTAAATGTTGATCCAAGACATGCAGACCAAATGCTTAGAGGGTCAGTAGTACTTCCAAATGGTACAGGTAAAACAGTTAGAGTAGCTGTATTTGCTAAAGATGATAAAGCTGATGAAGCAAGAGCTGCTGGTGCTGATTTGGTTGGTTCAGACGAATTGATTGAGCAAATTAAAGAGGGTGTAATTAACTTTGATACTGTAATTGCAACTCCAAACATGATGGGAACATTGGGAAAAGTAGCTAGAATTTTAGGACCAAAAGGTTTAATGCCTAACCCTAAAACTGGTACAGTAACTATGGACGTTGCAAAAGCAGTTACTGAAGCTAAAGGTGGAAAAGTTAACTTTAGAACCGATAAAAAAGGTAACATCCATGCTGGTATTGGTAAAGTAAGTTTTGGTGCTGATAAAATTAAAGAGAATTTAGAAACTTTTGTTCAAATTATTAACAAAGTTAAACCAGCATCTGCTAAAGGTAGATATATCTTAAATGGTGCATTGTCTTTAACTATGAGTCCAGCTGTAACACTTGATACAACTGAACTTTTAGATATGAAAGCAAAGTAAGAATTTATAAGAGCTTAAAGCTTAGGGCATCATTTATGATGCCTTTTCCTTTATGCTTAGCATAACTAATCTAGACTAAAGATAATTGGGGCGAAAGCTTAATAGAAAACTTTGAAAGAAGTTTGTTAAATAAAAAGGTGTCAGACTTGAGTCTGACACCTTTTTGTTTACCCTTTTAGAGGTCGAAAGGAGAAAAAATGACTAGAATTGAAAAAGAAATCATTGTAAATGAACTTACTACTGCTTTTGCTGATCAAGGTGCTGTAATCGTATGTGATTACAAAGGAATGACAGTAGAGGCTTTAGAAGGTGTAAGAGCATTAGCTCGAGAAAATGATGTACAAGTACGTGTTGTTAAAAACACTTTAGCAGGAATTGCACTTAAAAATGCAGACTGTGAAGAGATGGAATTAACGAATACAAACATCTTTATTTGGGGAGAAGATCAGATTGCTACTTGTAAAGTAGCTGATAAATCTGCTATTGCAAATAAAGATAACTTTTCTATTAAATCTGGAGTAATTGAATCTAAAGTTGCTGACTTAGCAACAATTGAAGCAATGGCTAAACTTCCAGGTAGAGATGAATTACTTGGTATGTTACTTAATGTTTGGAATGCTCCAGTACAGAACTTTACCATTGGTATGAGTGCTTTAGCAACAAAACTTGAAGAAGAAGCGTAGGTTCGGGATACCCGAATATTAAATAGAATCATTTAAAAATATATAATTTTAAGGAATTGAAAATGGCAACAACTAAAGAAGATGTTTTAGAATTTATCTCAAACATGTCAGTATTAGAGCTTTCTGAGCTAGTAAAAGAATTTGAAGAAAAATTTGGTGTATCTGCACAAGCTACTGTAGTAGCTGGTGGAGCAGTAGCAGAAGCAGTTGAAGAGCAAACAGAATTTAATGTTGTTCTTACAGATGCTGGTGCTAAAAAAATTAATGCTATTAAAGTTGTAAGAGCTATTACAGGTCTTGGACTTAAAGAAGCAAAAGCTGCTGTTGAAGATGCTCCTACTACTCTTAAAGAGGGTGTATCTAAAGAAGAAGCTGAAGAGCTTAAAAAACAAATTGAAGATGCTGGTGCATCTTGTGAGCTTAAATAATTATTATTTAACTTACACTTTTCAAGCGAATTTATTTCGCTTGAAAACTAAAAAACAGTAATAAATCTCTCTTCTATTGCATTAGTAACAGTAGATTATAACTCTTGTATTGCATTAGTAACAGTACAAAATCAAAATATTATCATTCATTATATATGAGACTCTATGTTGGATGTAGTGATAAGCTATTGCGCAATAGTTTTTTT
>CAYPCV010000138.1:0-6549 GCA_964409295.1 uncultured Sulfurovum sp. | reverse complement strand
CCCAATGCTATCATCTCCCAGATAGCATTCATCCCCTCATTAGTTACAGCGATGCATCCTTCTGTCCAATCATTGGACAAGGTGTAATCGTTTCCATGTCCGTCCCAGTTCCAATTTGGTTGAGCATGAATGGTTATACCCCCTCCTGTAGAGAAACCTAAACCTTTAGAGCGTTCTTTATCTTCTTGATTTGGGTAATCTAAAAGCATCTCTCTGTAGTAGACTTTATCTGAACGCTTATCAATGATTGAGTAGGTTCCTTCAGGTGTTTTATAATCGCCTTGTTTCAGCTTTGTACCTATGTTATTTTTACCTAATGAGATTCGATGACGGCTTAAAATTTTGTTGTTTTTATCAAACAAGACCATAACTCGCTTTGATTTTACAACCACTATTTTTGTAGCTACTCCTTGACTAATCAACTCATCATTAGCTCTCCAGTCATACATACCTAATTTAGGCTCTTTTTTAACAGGTGGTGGCTTGATAATGGTTGTCTGATTGTTCTCTTTTATGGGTGCTGGTTTAATGGGTTTTGGCTTTTTACCACAACCTGTAAAAATAAACACACCTATGGTGCATAGTAAAATATAGTTTTTCATATTTATTCCCTCTATTTAATTAGAATGAATAGTAATATATAAATTCTAATATCTACTTGATTATATCAATAATTAAGAAAGGTTTGTACAGATAAATTTTATTTTTATCTGTACAATATGAGTGAATTAATTAGAACTATTATTTTCTGAGTCAGTAGATGTTTCTGTAGGTTCTGTTGTCTCTTCTTTAACCGTTTCAACAACAGCAGAAGCGTTATTTTTTGTCTCTTCAACTAATAATAATGCATCGTATTTACTTTGAAGCTCTTTTAATTTAGCTGTTAACTCATCTTGTACCGTGGTATCAACTGCTGGTGCTTCTTTAGTAGCAAAAAGCCCTCCACTATTTACCTGAATCAAGGTTACAAACGCAAATCCAGCAAGCATAAAAATAAAAATTATTCGACCAATAGTTTTTCGTAATGCCATAAAAAGTAATTTAAAGAGAATCAAGCCTAGTGAAGCATAAACTAAATAAACAGTCAATAATTTATGCGACTCTTCTGTTGCAGAACCTAATAGGTAAAACACTATTACAAGCAAAGATAATAGAATAAGTGTAAAGAGTGAAAAAATAGAGATAGAGGGACGTTTTGTTACAAGGTTATAAAGCTCTAATAGTAAAAGAATAACGGGTATTGCAACAATAAAGTGAACAACATAATCACTTAGAAAAGTTGGTATTTCAAAGGGTATTTGTACCTCAGGTATCGAGATTTTTGGTAATGTCATGGGACTTCCTTTTTTTTATATTAATAATTATAGCCAATATGGACTAAACTTTTTTAGTTAAAATTTTATAAATAACAAATCCCAAAAAAAGTGTAATAAAAATAGAAAAATAGATTGGGATACCTTTTGTAATAACAAAAGTTACTATTAAAATAGAATAAAGTGTTGGAACTTCATTATAAGCTCTAAAAAATTGACCATTTTTACTACAAGCATCTCGCTCTAATATCTTTCTATAATACTCTAATGAAAAAGAGTAAATAACCATTAAAATAAGAAAAAAGAGCTTGGCTAACATCCAATTTTGATGTAGAAGTGAAGGGTTAATATAAATTAAGAACCCTCCTGAGATAATGGTTGCCAACATTGCAGGAAAACCAATCGCCTTATAAATCATGTACTCTTGTCGTTTGACAATATCGGTAAAATCTTTTTTATCCTTATGCTCTTGATGGTAAACAAATAATCTTGGCATATAAAAAAGCATTGCCATCCATGATAAAACAGCCATAATATGAAATGCTAAGATTTCTAAATAGTACTCGCCCATTTTTTACTCCTTTTTATTAATAGTAGCATCATATCCCTTTTCTATCTCAAAATCAATAATTTCATAGTGACCTTTATAAAATTTTCGTTGATAGACTTGAATATCGTATAATTTTCCTAAAATCAAAGACTCTTTTACCCCATAAATAGAAATTACCTCTCCAGAATGTACCTCTTGAATAAGAACTTTATTTTTCTCTTTTGATAGAACTTTTAGCCCTTGTAAGAGCATCGGAAATGAAGGATTTTTACCATGAAGAGATTTAATAGAACCTCTAGTAATAAATTTCTTTAGTTTTTTAAAAGGCTTTGTTGAGAAAGATGCAACAATAGGCAGATGGTCAGAATAACCTCTACCTTGATGGTGTTTATGTTTGTATTCCCAACGAAAGATATACCCTTTTTTATGGAAAAGATAATCTTTTTTAAAGACATAAAAAGAGTTGGCGATATAATCCATGCCCTTTCCATCAAAAAGAGTAGAAGGCAGAATCATAGCATCCAATCCTTGCTTATCTCCATAGAAGTTATGACTCCAACGTCTATAATTTGCTAATTCTAGCCATAAATTATAGTGTTCAAAAGCATTCTCTTTAAAAAAAGAGGGTCGAACAAATTGTTCTTTAAGATTAATAGTCTTTAAAACATGATTGATACCTGTCTTTCCAAAAGTATCATTATGCTTTTTCCCCATATGTTTATACTCATTATAGTCCGAATTAAAATCCCCCAAAAGAATATATTCGCTTCCCTTAGGCAATATATTTAATCGTTTTTTTAATGCCCTAGCCGATAGTATACGCTTGCTCTCTTTAGATGATTTTGATTTCCAATGATTTATATAGATAAAAAGAGGTCTATTATTAAAGATATATTTAACTTCTAAAATATTTCTATAACCCAAGGCTCGGTTGACGATAATCTCTTTTTTGGCTTTTATAGGAAATTTAGAGAGTACAGCTACTTGAATCGCCGAATATTTTTTATGGCTTATTGCAGAATATTTATAAAAGCAACCTACCCTGCGTAGTGATTGTTGAAGTTTTTGAAGAATATTCCTGTTTTCTACCTCTTGAAGCCCTATAATATCAGCATTGACTTCACAAATAACCTCAGAGATATTTAACAGTTTTTTAGAAAATTTTTGTTGATTCCATCCATGTTTGTAAGGAATATACTCTTTATACTCATGACCACTATACTGCATATCAAAAAGATTTTCAACATTATAAGAAGCAATTTTTATATTAAAAGAGAAGAGAAAAGAAGGAAGAAGAAAAAGTATTTTTAACATCAACTATAGGGTCGGCTAAATGCCGACCAAAAAAGCTAGAAAGCCTATCTAAACATCTTACCAAGCATGTTCATAGCACCTTCAGCACCACCCACTTGCTCTAACATATTATCAATAATAGAACCCTCTCCAGAAGTTGCTTTATCAATAATATTTGGAAGCATATCAGCCAAAGCACCTGTAGCACTCTCTTCGCTTAAACCCAAAGATGAAGCAAATTCAGAGACTTTATCTCCACCCAATAAATCAGTAATAGAGTCCATAGAAATAGGTTCATTTTCACCATTTCCTAACCATGAGCCAACAATAGAACCTAAACCATTTTCAGACAAACCAGACATTATTGAGCTTAAATCAATTCCACCATCGACACCACCACCAAGAAGATTACCTAAAGCACCTGTAAGTGCATCTGAATCAAGTTCTGTTGTCGCATCATCACTGTTACCTTGAATCATACCTGCACCCATTTTTAATAATTCTGTTAAATCCATTTGTTTATCCTTGTGTTTAAATATGGGAAAAGTATAACAAAAAAAGTACTTATATAAGCTTGATACCCTCATTAAATAGTTCAACTTTCTTTTGAGCAATCAATGAAGTAAGCGTTCGTTTAAAACTCTTTTTACTTAATCCAAATACCTTCATAATCTCTTTGGCATCACTCTTTGAGTTCAATGGAATAAAATTTGACTTCTCTGCTAGTAACTCCAAGAATTTCTGCTCAAATATATCTGTACTTGCTTTTTTTCCTATAGGCTGTAACGATAAGTCTAGCTTGCCATCTTTACGAATTTTTTTAATGTAGGCTTCTTTTCTCTCTCCTACTTTTAGGGTCTCAAAAATCTCATTTTCAAAAAGCATTCCTTCATAAAGGTTTTCGATAATTACTTTATAACCAAGAGGTGTCTTTGAAAGTACTAAAACATCTACTTTTTGATTTTCGCTCAAAGATTTTGTATCTTTTGAGAGCCATTTTCCTATTTTATGTGTTCCATAAAGTCGCCCTGTCTCAGCATCTAAACAAACGCGTAAAATATATTTAGAACCGATGTGAAAATAACACTTCTGTTGAGAAAGAGGAACAAACAAATCTTTTGGTAAACCCCAGTTGACAAAAGCACCATACTGCTGATAATCAACAACGGTAAAGTAACCAAATTCGCCAAGTTTTGCATAGGGGTGTTTGGTCGTAGCAACAGGTCTATCTTCTGAATCGGTATAGACAAATACCTCTATCTCTGCACCAATAGGCATTTCGGCTTCCATCACATAAATATTAGGAAGCAGAACCTCTTCAAAATTTTCAGCTCTTAAATATAAACCATAATCTGTATCTCGCTCAACACGAAGGGTGTTGAGTTCTCCAATAGCTATGGTTAGATTCAATTAACACTCTTTAAGTGTTCAGCAAACTTGTCAGCTTTTACAAAACCAGAAAGCATTTTAGTAGGAAGTGCTGTATTATTTTTATCAAAAAAGATAATACTTGGTGTTCCAAAAGCACTGTATTTTTTCATAAGTGCTTTCTCTTCATCCGTATTCTCCGTTACATCAATAGTAATAAAAGTAAATCGTTTCAACTCTTCTATTACAGCAGGGTCGGAAAAGGTAAAGGATTCCAACTCATCACAAGAAGCACATGACTTTTTACGAAAATCAACAATTACCAGTTTTTCTGATGCCTCAACCTCTTTTTGAAGTTTAGCAATAGTGTAACCATTTTTTGCTACATGTTCCTCTGAACTACTCGCACTTGTTAGAACTTTTCCTGATGTAAAAGCATCAAAAGGATGCAAAATTGATCTTGAACCACTGATTAAACCAATCAGGAGAGAAGCTCCATAAAGAAGAGAAACAAAGGCTAAAAGTTGAATCATCTTTTTCATACCATGACGTGCAGATGAGTTGTCAAACACACCCATGTAAAGAGCTGTTCCAATAAAGAGAAGTGACCATAAGAACATGGTAATTCCTGGGTAAACAACTTTACCTAACATAAAGATAGCAAGAGCCAACATAACCACACCAAAAGTATGTGAAACCGTAGTCATCCAACCACCAGGTCTTGGCATAAATTTACCTGCTCCTGCTCCTACCAATAATAGAGGAAGTCCCATACCCATACTCATTGCAAATAGTGCCACTCCTCCAAGAAGAGCATCTCCTGTTTGAGAGATAAAGATAACAGCCCCTGCCAAAGGTGGTGCAACACAAGGCCCAATAATAAAGGCTGACAAGAAGCCCATAATAACTGTTCCTATAATTCCAGACCCTTGTGCATTATCACTAACAGAGTTGATTTTAGTTTGCCATTTTGCAGGCAATTGCATCTCATAGTATCCAAAAAGTGAAATTGCCAATGCAAAAAACATCACAGCAAAGCCTGTAAGTACCCATGGGCTTTGTAGAGCTGATTGAATATCAGCACCCAAAAGTCCTGATATAACCCCAACGATGGTGTAGGTCACAGCCATAGATAAGACATAAATCAAAGAGATAAAGAAGCCTTTAGAGGCACTTGGTTTTTCGTCACTTGCTTGTTGAGAAACAATAATAGATGATAAAATTGGAATCATTGGGAAGATACACGGTGTTAATGCCAAAAGTAAACCAAGAAGCAAGAAAAGAAAAATAACAAAAAATGCACTTTCACTTTTAATAATTTCCATAATTGCATTTGGATTAGCAGAAGCCATAGCATCTGATATTTTGTCAAAGAAACCTATTTTTGCATTAGGGTCTCCTGCTAAAACAAACTCTCTCTCTTGTGGATTATAACAAATTCCTGCATCAGAACAACCAGAAAATTGAACCGATAAAGTAAATTCACCAACCACCTTAGAAGCAACAGCAGAGAGAGGGATATTTACAGAAACCTCTTTTTCATAAACTTCATCTCCATCAAGCTCATGTGCTACAGGTTTCTTAATCGAAAGCTCAATCTTCTCAGGCTTAACAATAAAAAACTTTAGAGTATCTGCTGTAATATGAATTTTATCTGCCAATATTATTTTTGTTTTAATAACATCTCCATCTTGGATGGCTGAAACCTCAAAGGCTTCTGTAGCAGGTATAAAACTATTCTTTTTATGAGGAAATGCTGATGTTGCTGAACCAAAATCGGCATTTAAAAATATGGTAACAAGTAAAAGTAATTTTAGTAACTTCATTCTTCTTTTATCCCTTTTTAATGTAAAAATAATTATATTGCAATAATTATAGTCTACTTCACGTGTATTATGCGTGTAGTACTATATCGAATAAAAGCATAAAATCATTAATAGTTTAGAAAGAAAATCTACTATTAACAAGCAATCTCTCACAAAATATTAAATATTATTGATTACTATTAATAATTATAGTTAATCT
>CAYPCV010000137.1:0-4534 GCA_964409295.1 uncultured Sulfurovum sp. | reverse complement strand
GAAGTTGACCCGAAATTCACTTCTCAGAAATGCTCTTGTTGTGGTCATATATCCAAAGAGAATAGAAAGAGTCAAAGTAAATTCAGATGTGTTAAATGTAATTTTAGATTAAATGCTGATTTGAATGCTTCTTTAAATATTTTAAATACCGTGGGACACATGGAGAGAGCTTCTTAAATATCTAAACATTAGTTCGGAGTTCAGAAGAATCCACCCTCTTTAGGGGGTGGAGTTGTCAAGAATTATAGCGAATTTCGATAAAATCGAAGCTAGAAAACTATTCATTAATTTCGAGAACATAATCCTTAAGTAAACTATTTTTTAGATTAATTAGTACTTTTTAACCACTTTCTCTTTAGCTCTTCATGGAAACTTTTTTCAAGTCCATTTGCTTCACGAAGTTTAAGTAAGGCTCTATCTGTTTGCTCTTTTAATGCACTCTTTGAAGGAAATACAATTCCATAATTTTGAGGATTAAACGTAAAAGGAGCGACCGTCAGAATTTTCTTTTTCTCTTTTTTATTAATTTTATTTGCTAAGTAAACAAGTCTTGGTCCATCATGAACTAAGGCTTCTGCTTTTCCATTTCGAACCAAGGCAATTCCCTCTGCTAAAGTTTTTACAGGAATAACATTTGCCCCAATCTTTTCTACATAACGTCGTGGAGCATCAGTTGCTACAGCAGCTACATATTTACCTGCTAAATCTTTTTCGGAACGAATAGAACCACCAATGGCTTGTGCTGTTAATGCCGACGTAACAATTGCTGTCAAGATACTTACAGCTAAGATTCCTACAATATGCCACATTAAATCAATCACTCTTGCAACACCTTTGCTTGGTGGTGTTTCCCAAGTAATAAGCATGGTAATTCCCCACCAAAAAGAGTCTATAATCCCAGTAGAGTATTGTTTTGAAAACAAATCTGAATCTTTGTCTCTTTTATCTACAAACCAACGTAAATGCATGGTTACTAATAAAAAAAGAAGAAACATTAGTGTTGTTTCAACACTCATCATCTTTTTTATTTCTTTACCCATAAGTTCTAAAACAGAAGCTGATGATTTAGATGCATCAACCATTACTTGAAGACCCAGTTCATACATGGATGATGAAAAATCTATCTCTTTTTCACGATTTGATGTAATAGTTACAGCTGAAATAGCAGCATCAACCTCTCCCTTTTTTGCTGCATCAACTAGTTCAGAAGTTGAATTGTAATAGACCCAACGAGTATCAACCTTTAACTCTTGTGCTATTTTATTCCAGAGGTCAATAGAGAAACCAATAGGTTTCCGATTTTCTTCGCTAACATTTTGGTCATACATGACCCATGGTTCAGAGGGTTTAATCCCAATTTTCAAAGTCTCACTCTCTGCATAAAGTGAAAAAAGTAGCATAAAAGCCAATAGTCGTTTCATCGTCTTACCTTCAGTTAATTTAGGAAGAGGAGTATACTTATTTATCATTCAATCTATGGCATAATAGAGCTAAAAGGATTCATATGATAAAAAAAACGACCCTACTCTTTACTTCTCTACTCATTTTATTTTCTGCTTGTGGAGAGAGTAATATAAATGCTGAAAAAGAAGCCTTAGAAAAAGATAAAAAACTGGAAAAACTATTGCCAAAAGAGCCTAAAACTACTGATGATTTACTAAAAAATATGGGCTTTGATTTTAATGGAGAAAAAGTTGTAATAGATATAAATAAAACAAACAACTTTTTTGAACAAATAGAGATAGAGATGCATGGAAAAGCTGAAGAGATAGAGAGAAAAATAACAAATGCTGAAATTAATTTTACAAAAGATATTGGACTAGAATTGACAGAAGATAAAATAGGTATTGACTTTAATAAAACTCGGAATATGTTACAAGAGATAAGCATTTTACTCAAAGATATTGTTTTAGATATTAACCATACCATTCATTAGTAATATTATTGTAGAATCCCACTATATACACAAAAGAAGGATAAACATGAAAACTGTTGATATGAACTCACAAGAGTTTAAAGATGAATTTGAAAAAACATGGACTTTTGTTCGCAAAGTAAATAAAAGTTTTGGTTGGGTACAG
Organism: uncultured Sulfurovum sp.; assembly: GCA_964409295.1. Classification (GTDB taxonomy): domain Bacteria; phylum Campylobacterota; class Campylobacteria; order Campylobacterales; family Sulfurovaceae; genus UBA1140. The sequence goes on along the minus strand of CAYPCV010000137.1, from coordinate 2,453 downwards.
AACCCAAATGAAGATGTAAATGAAGGTGTTGCTATGGGGCTTGCTCGAAATAAGCTCATGTATGGTAAACGTTTCTGCCCTTGTTTTATGGTTATTGGCGAAACAAAAGAGGAACAAAAAGCAGCAGATAACCGTATTTGTCCATGTAAACCTGCTATTGAAAAAGAGATTCCAGAAGATGGACTATGTCACTGTGGTATTTTCTGTACCCCAGAATTTGCAGAGTCTCAAAAAAAAACGAAATAATTGAGGAAGTTATTCATAATCACTCACGAGGTCTGTCAAAAGATGAAGCTTTAATGCTTTTAGAGAAAGAACAGTTAGATAGTGATGAACTAGAAGCACTTATTGAGGCTAGAACATTAAAAATGTTAGACTTTACGTTGATTGATGTACGAGAGATGATGGAGTATAAGATGAGTCATATTGTTGGGACAGATGCACTTGTACCTACGTCTAATTTTTATGCTGAAATTGAAAAATTCAATGACAAAAAAGACGAGGCTATTATAGTTTATTGTCTCTCAGGAAGTAGAAGCTATCAAGTTCAACACGCTATGAAATCACTCGGATTTAAACACGTTGGAAACCTTCAACATGGTACAATGAGCTTTGCAGGAGAGACAAAACAAGGCTAGACTAGCCTTTGTTATAAAAATCTTTGTACCACAGTACAAATTCATTTACACCCTTGGAAAGAGGTGTAAATGGTTTATAGTTAAAGTCGTTTATTAATCCCGAAGTATCTGCATAGGTCGACTCTACATCCCCATCTTGCATCTCCATAAAATTTTTCTTTGCAACTTTACCAATAGAGACCTCTATTTCAGAAATAAACTCCATTAGATTAACAGGTGCATTATTTCCAATATTATAAATTTTATAAGGAGCCGAAGAGCTATTTGGTTCGGGCTGATTTGCTGACCAATCCTTATTACTTTTCGCAGGGTTGTCTATAACTTTGATAATCCCCTCTACAATATCATCAATATATGTAAAATCTCGACTCATATTTCCATGATTAAAAACATTAATAGCTCTGTCATTTAAAATAGCATCACTAAAAAGCATAGGTGCCATATCAGGTCTTCCCCATGGCCCATAAACGGTAAAAAAACGAAGTCCTGTTGTAGAAATATTATATAGATGACTATAGGTGTGAGCCATCATCTCATTTGATTTTTTAGTAGCAGCATAAAGACTAACAGGATGGTCTGTATGGTCTGTTGTTTTAAATGGTTGTGATTTATTTAAACCATAAACAGAAGAGCTACTTGCATAAGAGAGATTTTTAACACCATGATGCCTGCACCCCTCTAAAATATTCATAAATCCAACAACATTTGAATCAATATAGGCATTAGGATTCTCTATAGAGTAACGAACACCTGCTTGAGCTCCAAGATTACAAACAGCATCAAACTGCTCCTCTTCAAAGAGCCTATTCATATTTTCTCTATCTGCCAAATCCATTTTTATGAAAGAAAAAGCTTTAGAAAAAGATTTAACAGATTTATTGTCCAAGATAGATGATTTTTCAATCCCCATCTCATTTAATCGTGCATATTTTAAATTTACATCGTAATAGTCATTGATATTATCTAACCCAATAACTCTATCTCCACGTTCAAGCAATTTTTGACTTAAATGAAAGCCAATAAATCCTGCCACCCCTGTTACAAGTATTTTCACTTATCTCCTTTGATTAAATTAAAGACCTTCTTTACCAAGAACAACCTTAATTGTTTTAAAAATAACCATTAACTCTTTGCTTAAAGACCAATTGTTAATATAATCTATATCGTATTCTAATTTCTTTTTAGCATCATCTACATTACGTCCATAAGGGTAACAAACTTGTGCTAAACCTGTAATTCCAGGAGCTACAATGTGTCGTTCATGGTAATTTGGAATTATTTTTTCATAATCTTTTACTAAAATATCCCACTCTGCTCTTGGACCGATTAAATGCATCTCTCCTTTTATAATATTAAAAAGTTGAGGAAGTTCATCAATACGCATCTTACGCATGGTATTTCCAAAAGGGAAAATTCGAGAATCATTCTCTTGAGTATAGGGATTAAACTTACTATTTACATGCATGCTTCTAAATTTATAACACATAAAGGGCTTACCATTTAAGCCTATCCGTGACTGTTTAAAAAAAATTGAACCTGGAGACTCTTTTTTTATACGAAGAATGGTATAGAGCATAACAGGCAGGGAGACAAATAGTAGAGAACCACCAACGATAAAATCTATTAATCTTTTTTGAAAGAATTGAAAATTTGTATACTCTTTAACTCTTTTAACACTAACTTCTTTAGTACTATCAAGCTTTGTAATAAGATGCTTATTTTTTTTAGCAATAGGGAAAGTCATTCTTTACTCCATAATTTTCCTGTTTTACAACAGAATTGAATTCTTCTACATTCTTTAATTTATTCATTTAT
>CAYPCV010000136.1:0-7406 GCA_964409295.1 uncultured Sulfurovum sp. | reverse complement strand
AAGTTAAAATATAAATAGATGAAATTACAGAGTTCTCTTTTTGTGATATGTAATCAAAAAAGATAAACTTTGGAAAATAACCGATTAAGCCAGAGAACCAACTACTATTTATTTCGCTCAACACTACCAATTCAGAACTACTATCTATTGTTGCTATACTATTTTCCAAATCAACAATATTTACAGAAGTTGGAAATTGAACAAAGTTAATAAAACTCAAAAAAAGAAAACTCCCTATAAATATATAGAGAACTGTTCTGAAAGAGATTTTACTAATTACTTTTAACATTGCATATCCTTATTTAATATTAATCTTATTTAGGTTTACCCAACCTTGCTGATGATTTTTAAGATTTTCAATAAATCCCCATCTTAAAATATAACCTTCTTTATGTTTATACTGTAACTTATATAAAAGTTTAAACTTTTGTCCTTTTTTAAGGACTTTAAATTTTTTTAAACTCCTTTTTTTTGTTAAAGGATTAACAATAGGCATACTTCTAATAAATAAATCCATTTTAGATTTATGTATTTCATCTAGTTTTGTAGGTGTATCTATAGCTGTTCTATCAATAAGATAATCTATCTTTTTAAATAGAAATTTTCTATTTGCTTTATCTAAAGGGTTCTTTTTCAATAAACTTAATTTAGAGAGCAATGCTTTTACTTTATATGAACTATTGGTAATAAAAAATGCCATCTTACGATTAGAAGTAAGTTGTGTTGCCATCCTAAACCAACTACTAACAACTTTAGCTTCATCTTTTTTAGGATATTTTTCTAATACACTATAAACACTTTTTCCTGTGGCACTTCTTTCAATAATATTAGCAGTATCCTCTACTTTTTTTAAAACTTGACCTGTACTAGTAAGTGAATTATCAACGTCTAAAGAGGAACTTATTGTTCCTCCATAGAGTTTAACTCCAAAGAATAAAAGAACTAAAAATTGAACCAACACTACTCCAAAAAACTGTTTCATTGGACTTCTCCTACTTTTTTAGTTGCTTGTTTCCACCATTTTTTTGAAGCATAATACTCCTCATTTCCAATTGAAAAATAGACTCTCTTTTTTCTATCATTTAACTTAGTTAAACTAAACTCATTAGTAATCTGATATGTTTGATTATCCAATATTTTTACAGCTTCAAAGCTTTTTAATACCATATACTCTTCTTCATGTTGAATAGTTGGGAAAATAGGTGGTCTTATCACTCTTTTAGGACGATTCTCTCTAACTTCTTGATAATGTCGATTGATTTTCAAGTTTGCATTAATTTTATTACTATTTAAATAATCTAAATAATTTTGATTTGAAATTACATTTATATCATTAAATTTAATATAAGATTGAGAGACTAAAATCTTTTTACTATATCTTTTTATTTCAGCTCCATTTTTTCTAAATTCATAAATAATATAATATTTTTTATCTTTAGAACGTTGAATGGTCAAATAAATTAAAGGCATATACTTAGCATTAAATAATGAACTCTTTGAATATGCACTATAAAATGCTATATTCTCACTTAAACTCTTTTGATAAATATTCTGTTCCTCTTGAGTCAAACTTTTTTTACTCAAAGAGGTTAAAATTAAGGCTCGACGGACATCTCCTACCCCATAATAAGTAACTCGTCTTAAATCAAGACAAGTCAAAATATGTTTACTTACACCACCTTGCATACCAATATACTGTTTATCCCTATCTGTATGATTCTTTGTCTTAAAGTGATTCAATTCAAATCTTTTACGATAGTTATCAATATAACTTTTAGCCTCAGCTTTTTGCAAATTTACAAACTCAACACAAGATATATCTTGTGTTGCGTATATAGCAGAACTTAATCCAATTAAAAAAAATAACTCTTTTTTCACTTTATGCTCCTTTAAACATCTAATGTTAAAATATCTTTAACATCATTCAATACATCTATTCCCTCTTTAACCACATCACTCTCACTCATCTCAGCTTTTATTCTCTGCTTTTCTCTTTCAATAAAAGTTAATGCATTTTGAATTTTCTTTCTTTTCACATTTAGAATATCCTCAAATGTTCCCTCTTCTAAAGACGCACTGATGACCAAACGACACTGCTTTGCTCCTTGATAATTTAACTCACGAGTGGAACAAGTATCCATAAATTTAAGATAACGTGATATTTTTGATTCTATCTCATTTCCCATAGAGGTTAGTTTTGTAAATTTACCTTTTATCTCATCTAATTCGGCAGGTAACTTTTCTAAATACTCCTGAGACTCTCTAATCCGATCGGCTATATCTGATATAGAGCGAATTTGAGTTACTACTCTCTTTTTATCTGATGGTGTAATTGCATCTGCACAAAGAGTAGAAACTCCTAAACTCAACATCATAAATGGTATAATCAAAATTGTTTGTTTCATCTTATTCTCCTTCTTTACATAGTTTTGAAATTTTGTTATTTAAGCTATTTAAAGCACTGTTTTGCTCTTGCTCATATTTTTGATATTGTTCTTGTGTTAATTTCTTTTCTTGTAGCATTCTTTCTGCCGTTTTCTGTTTTGCCAATACATCTTTTTTATACTCTTTTGTAACAACACAGTTTCTAAAACTCTCACTTGTTGCCACTCTGTTAATAAAATCAAGATTAGAATAGAGTGATTTCAAAGCTCTATCTCCCTCTGCTAATGTCTCTTTTGTTTTAATAGAGATTGTTATTACCAACTCATCAAGATGTTGAGAATTTGACTGTTTAACAGCAATTTCTCTATCAAAATCTTCAATTAACACCTCATTTTGTGCATTTAGCACACTCAAACACCCAACAACAGCCACAGCCATCAAAATTTTTCTATTCATCTCTGTCTCCTTATTTTTTAAGATAGTGCATTATCTCAAAAAGCATAGACAATAAGTGTCCTACAAAAAATAAAATGAAATTTATGAATTAATTTTATAAAAAAGAAAATAAGTAGGCGAAGAGCCTACTTTAGAAAAGCCTCTACATCAGCTCTAAGTTCATCTACCAATGATTGAGGAGAGAGTATTTTTAAGTCAGGTAACCATTTTTTAATAAAAGGTAAAATCTCAATAGGTTGAGAGTATTCAAGAGAAAACTCAATTGAGCCATCATCATATTTTTTAATAAACTTTTCAGATAAAAAGGACTGTTTCATGTGAGGTTTAAAGTATTTAGCAACCTTTGGAGAGGCTAAAATATGAGCTGTTTGAATAGGATTGTTATACTTACTCATGGGGTTTTGAAAGTTATTTAAAAAATGGTAATAAGACTTTAGCTCTTTTTTGGGTATATCATGAATATATCTATTTTTAGATAATTTCCCAAGCTCTGTTATAAAGAAGAGACGCAAAAATCTAAAACCCTCTTTTTTATCAACAATAGCCAAATACCAATTCTGTTGCATAAAAATAAGTTTCAAAGGAACAGCCTGTTCATGAGTTCGTGGCTTATCATATATATAACCAATATCCAAATATTTTTTTTCAATAATCGCCTCTTTTAGAGTACGAAAAATCTCTTTTTGCTCACTACTTTGCAACTCTTCAAAAGGGGAGTTCTTATATAAAAATACATCTCTCTCTTTTTTAGAGATTTCATAGTTCATATCTTTAAATATTGCATCATCCCATCGGTCAACCAAATCAAAAAACCATGAAAAATCGTTAGTACTTTGCATAATTTTTTGAAACACATAGGAGGTATCAACCAACTCATAAACGCTATTTTTACCTTTTTTTACTTTAATAACATTAGAATCCATCGTTGCCAAATCATTTAAATGTCGGCTTAATGTTTTAGTACTATACCCCAAATATTCAGCAATATCTTTATCATTAGCCTTAATCTCTCTTCTCTCTACTAAAAGCTCCATTAACTTAAAAATACTATTTATTTTTTTCTCATCAGCCATACTATATCTCCTTTCTCAAACTCTCTTTTTCTCTATTTCGATTATAGACCTTCTTACTCTTAACCACTCTGGTCACAGGATTAAAACCCCAAGTTTTTCGTGTTTTTAATGCTTTCATAAATATCTCCTTAGTTTAATAATAAAAAGAGTTTAACAAAAAACAAAGACAATAACTGTCCAGTAACTCCAAATTTTACCTAAAATATTCAAGAGAAAGTGTTAAGAAAACCCTCTTTCTCTTTTTTATCTTCTAGCCTATTTACTAATGCTTATTTTTGCTCCACTAAAGTGACACTCTTTTCCCACAGAACACTCTCCTTTGGCAATTAAATCATTACTTGTAAAATCTTTGTCGTAAATTTCAAAATACCATGAAGTTTCATTTTCAACAGTAAAATCTACACTACAGCCATAGCTGTTTTTACAAGTTTTCTCAAAATCTAAGAATACCCCATCGACCTTAATTAATATATCGGGTGCTCCTCCATTAATATCCCATGTTTTACCATTGGCTTTTGTTGCATCTGCTTCTAGTGTGATACTATATGTATTTAAAATACGCTCTTTTGCTTGACCTAGGCTCAATAGAACCATTAATAGTACAATCATTTTTCTCATTTTTATCTCCTTTAGATAAGTATATTCATCTGTTATAGCTTTGTTTTTACAAAATAATATTTGAGTTTAACTGATTTGATTCATGCCACGCTCCTTCTCTTTGTTGTTGATAGTGTCTTCGATACAACTCTTCAATGGTTAATCCTCTTGTATGGTTCGAGACCAACACATTACCCGAAGATGAACGATTTCTTTTATCTGAAACATGAAGCCTTTTTACTCCTGTTTTTCGTATTTTTTTTACACCCAAATCTACAATAACAGTAGATTTAGGAGGAATCCGAATAGATTTCACTTTGGCTTTAAATTCGGTTCTGCCATTCTCTTCATCTTTCATCTTCAAGGCAATACTATTTGTCTTAACTCTTCTATTACTTGGGTTTGAAATAACCAAGGTTGAATGGTTCTCTTTGTGTCTGTTCCATACCTGATTTTTAAGATATTGATGAGCATCAATCAGATGGTTCACTCGACTATGAATTTGAATGGCTTTTTTAACCCTTACTCTAGCTCTACCTCTTTTTTTTACACTCTTAATAACAACATTTCTAATGACTTTTGTTGCTCCTCGTTTCGCAAAATTTGATATTAAATTTCGTGCAAAAAAACGAACAATCAATGCAGGAAAAAAAGCTTCACTTTGAGTGGGAATCAACAGCAATGGAACAGAGGCAGAAAGTATTAAAAACTCTCTGCGATTTGTCAATTTTTGATTTTTTTTAGAACACATTTCTCTCTCCTTCTACTCTTTAGTAGCGTAAGTCCATATAGGATTTTTTACGATTTTTAAGATTGCCATACTTAACATTTAAAATCTCGTTTTGAAACGCTCTTAAGTCCAAGCCCAATTTATATTGGCTATCAACCCGTAAAAAATGACAATTTCCTTGCTCAATTTTTGCTTTTTTAGAATCAACGTGAAATCGTATTAATTTATTATTAAATCTCTCTCTATCAAAGGTCTTTCGGATATGTTTCTCTCTGTCCAAAGTAAAAAGCATTCGGATATATCTCTTATCTTGATGGTCAGAACAGACCATTTTTTTAAGTTTTGGCATCGGTTTTGTCTCTAACATCATACCTCTTCTATCCTCTCTAGGAATCAATCGTGCATTAGGCAGAGGTGGGACAACTTTTTTGAATAAAAAGCCCTGTTTACTTAAGGCAACTTTTCTATTTTTAAGCCCTTTTTTACTACTTTTATTTAACTCTATTTTAGAGAGATACCACCCACTCTTATGATATTGATTTAGAGATAGATAAGAGAGGCTAAAACGAGCTTCAAGAACTTTACCTTGTTTTTTTAGCACAATGCCATCTACCTTTGTCTCTCTTCCAACCAATCTTAACCCTGCATTGGGATAAGCCTCTTCAAAACTATCCATAAAACTATAGAAACAGTTCTCTGACTCATGAAGCTCATAACTATTTTTTATTTTTCTATCCAATTTTTGATGTTTTGAATTGCGTATATTTTTCAAAATCCATCTATTTTTATGCTTTTCAAAAAACGCATGAATAATATTTTTACTACTACTCTCATAAGTACAAACTCTTCTTCTATCATCTGCTCTATGTGCATCAATAAGAGTCGTATTTTTTAAAACACTAAAATTCTTTTTTGCTAGTTTTAAATTACTACTAAATGAAGCAACAGCAGAAAAATCATCTCTAACATCAATAATATTCTGAACCATATCCACAGGTTCTAAAAAACTGTGATTCTCTTCATAACCATCAAACTCATTTCCAAAAAGAAACGTACCACAAACCATTAACCCCAAAATTAAACTACTTTTTTTCATCTTTAACCCTTTATTCCCATGCTGTTTAAAAGTCCTGAACTCACTCTTTTGGTATCTTTTACTCTTACCGAATCAATCGAGTAACGATACATTCCTCCACTTTTTTGAATCTTCAAAGCAAATGTTTTGGTTGTTATATCGCTATAACAGTGCATTCTATCGCTTCTACTGTCGCACTTCTTAAAGAACTGAAGCACATCAATATTGACATTAATCTTATTGGCAATACGCTGAATGTCTCGTACAAACATATTTTTTCCAAAATCAAGACGAACATTGATTCCTTTTTGTTTACTCATATAGGCTAATTTTTCAAGATAGTTACTAAGCCATATCGAGTGAATGGTTGGACGGTTCAACGAAGAAGTCTGAATTGTTGCTCTTTTACCTTTTGTAAAAAGAGGATAAGTATCATAAATAAGCCCAGAATACCCCATCTTCTTACGATAAGAGACTCTACTACTTGCTATAGAATGAAACTTATACTTTACCTCTTGAATAAGCAAATTTGCACCATTCAAAACTTTGGTTGCTTCGCTCTTCGACATTCCCATCTCCGAGGCAACATCTTGAAGTGTTTTTGCTTCTAGCAGATTTGTATTAACCATAGACAAAAGCACAAAGGCAACTATTGAAAATTTTTCTTTCATCTCTCTCTCCTTTTTCTTTTAGATGGTCTATTATCACAAAAAAGAGAGACAAAAAATGTCCTACAAAAGATAAAATGAAATTTATGGATTAAATTGATAAAAAATTAGAGAAGAGTTAAAAAATTAAGTTATTTGAAAGAGAGAGATTGAACCAAAATAAAACCCTTATCGTCAAAGACAGTCAGGGAAATTAATGTAGTAGAAGAGAAGGTTGCAACAAAAAAGTCTCAAACCCTTATCGTCAAAGACAGTCAGGGAAATTTTCAAATAAAACAGAATTTTCGTAAGCCCTAAGTTAACCACACTAACTAAGAAAAAATCTTGTATAGGAAAGCTTTTAAGTGGGTAAAAAACTTTTAGCTCTTCAAGAATTTCTAAAAACCCTTTAAATTGGCTCTGAGAGCAACATTAGGTGGGGT
>CAYPCV010000135.1:0-29564 GCA_964409295.1 uncultured Sulfurovum sp. | reverse complement strand
TGGAATGTGCCACAGTGATGGAACTGGTAGACTTGGTAGACTCAAAATCTTCTGCCTTAGGGCGTGTCGGTTCGAATCCGACCTGTGGTACCACCTCCTTTTTTAATTTTCCCAAATTTTTTATTTTTTTGTTATAATTCGACTCTTATTATAAAACATCAATAGGATATTAATGAAATTAGTTGTAGCCATTACAGGTGCATCAGGCGTAGAGCTTGGCATTAAATTTATAGAACACCTCCCCAAAGATATTCAAGTCCATCTTATTACCTCAAATAATGCACTTACCGTTAACCATTTTGAAAAAAGCAACATTACTTTTCACGATAATAGCAATATCGCTTCATCCATTGCTTCTGGCTCATTTCAAGTAGATGCAACTGCTATTATTCCTTGTAGTATGAACTCCTTGGCAAAAATAGCTTGTGGTATTGCCGATAATTTAGTCACACGTGTAGCCTCAGTAGCACTTAAAGAACAAAAAAAGTTACTTTTAGCTCCACGAGAACTTCCCTTTTCAGCCATTGCTTTAGAAAATATGGAAAAATTGGCTAAACTAAATGTTATTATTGCCCCACCCGTTATGGGCTATTACTCTACTTCTCAAACCATAGAAGATATGGAACGATTTATTATCGGAAAGTGGTACGATATATTGGGAATAGAAAACAACTTATATGAAAGATGGAACGAACGATGAGAAGAGCAATTTATCCTGGGACATTTGACCCCATTACCAATGGACATGTTGATATTATAACGCGTGCCTCAACAATGTTTGATGAAATTATTGTAGCAGTGGCAGACAATCCTAAGAAAAAACCTATGTTTACAGTTGAGCAACGTATAGAGATGGCAAAAAAACCTGTGCAATCGTTAGGAAATGTAAAAGTTATTGGTTTCTCTTCTCTCTTGGTTGATTTATCCGACAAATTAGAAGCCAATATTGTAATTAGAGGCATACGAGCTGTTAGTGATTTTGAGTATGAGTTCCAAATGGGATATGCCAATGCTTCACTTAAAAAAGAGCTTGAGACCATCTTTTTGATGCCTAGCCTAGAGTATGCATTTATTAGCTCATCAATTGTTCGCTCTCTTTTACCTTTTAATGGTAAAATTGAGCATCTTGTCCCTCATTGCATCTTAGAAGACATTCAATCAAATTTAACTAAAAAGGCTCTATAGATGTATATACTATTTGAAGGCATTGATACTTGTGGAAAAAGCACCCAAATTGAACGTGTCTCAGAACAGCTCAATAATACTATTATTACAAAAGAACCAGGTGGAACAGAGTTTGGAAAACAAGTCCGAGAGATTTTACTAAAAGACTCTCTGCATTCAAAACGTGCTGAACTACTACTTTTTTTAGCCGATAGAGCAGAACATTATACACAAGTAGTTAAAGCGAATCAAGATAAAACCATTATCTCTGACCGTGGGTTTTTATCAGGAATCGGTTATGCTTTAGCGAATGGGGATTTTGAGTTTGATTATTTAATAGAGTTAAACAAATTTGCGTTAGAGAATCATTTTCCAGATTTAATTATTCTTTTTATAACCAATATGGAAACTTTAAAAGAACGAACTTCAGAAAAAAGCCTTGATGGCATAGAACTTCGTGGTTTAGAATATCTGATGTCTGTACAACAACATATGCAAGAGAGCTTAGAGAGGCTTGATATTCCCTATCTATTAATAGATGCTACAGATAGTGTAGAGAACATAAGCAAAGATATTTTAAAGAAAATATCAGAGGTATAGAGTAGTTAATACTACTCCACACTCTCCATTAGAATCTCAATAATATCACTCATAGTCAAAATACCTTGAAGCTCATTGTTATCAATAACTAAAAGACGCTTAATACTTCGATTGACCATCATTTTTGAAGCATACTGAGTATTAAGTTTTGCAGAGACAGACACAGCAGGAATCGCAGCAATATCATAAACATTTAACAAATCAATGTCTCCATCTTCTGCTACAATACTTTGTAAGATATTTTTAAAGGTTACCAAACCATAAGCTCCATCAATAGAACTCTTTTCAACAATAACAGAACGTACTGAATTCTTTTTCATCAGTTCTAACGCATCTCTTACCGATGCCATTGGCGAAACTTTTATTAACTTTTCCGATGGGGTCATTACATTTTCAACTAGCATTTTATATTCCTTTTAAATACTTTAAAATATATTTTAACATTTTATATATAAGAGTTTTCATATAAAGAGCAAAAGGGCTCTCTATATCATTGATTTTATATCGTGTTCAAACTTATGCAGTTCATTTGTATCTAAGCCTGCAACATGACTTAACGGTAGTGTAAATATCAGACCACCATTAGTTGCACTATCCAAATTCAACTCTACTCGTATCGCTTTCATAACCTTCATAGAGAGTTTACGAGGAAGAATAAAAAGAAGAAGAGAGACGTTCTCTTCTAGTGTTAAACCAAAAAAAACTTTTTTCTCTTCAAGACCAATATTTTTACCATGAATAATGGTAACTCCACCTGCACCAGCTTGTTTGGCAACATCAATAGCTGCCTCTTCATCTTTGTCTTCTATAATTGCTACTAATGCTGTAAACTTCATCTATTTAGCTCCTTCTAATTTTTCTTTTTCAAGCTTTTTACTTTTATATTCTGCATAAATACCATATCCCATTACCGTTAACATCGGGAACAGAGAAGCAAATGCAATCAATCCAAACCCATCAATAAGAGGATTTCTACCCTCAATATTTGTTGCCAAACCAATACCCAATGCAGCAACCAAAGGTACAGTAACCGTTGAAGTAGTTACTCCTCCTGTATCGTAGGCAATAGGAATAATATGTTTTGGAGCAAAATAGGTTAAGATAATTACAAAGCTGTATCCAACAATAATATAGTAATGAATGGGGTCTCCTTGAACCAAACGATAAGCCCCCAAAGCGATGCCAATCGCTACCCCTAATGCTACCACAGTTCGTAGTATATTTTGCTTTATCACACCTTCTGAAATATCTTGAACTTTAATTGCAATAGCTAAAAGTGCTGGTTCTGCCATGGTTGTGGAGAAACCAATCATAAAACCAAATAGATAGATAAGTAAATTATTATCTTGACTGGTTAAATCATTGGCGATACTCTCTCCTATAGGGAAAAGTCCCATCTCTAAGCCTACAATAAAAGCATATAGACCTAAAACAACCATAATAATACCTGTAATAATTTTAGGTAAATGAGGTACTTTCTTTTTAATAATAGCATATTGAAAAAAGAAAATAACGATTAAAATAGGTGCAATATCTTTAATCACACCAAGCAATTCTAAAAACATACTCATCGCTGAAAAAGAGTGAGCTTCAATAGCTATATTTGTAACTTCATTCACAACAGTTAGGCTTGATGAAGCATCTGCAAAAGAGTATACAACAATTCCATATACCTGTACAAATATCATTGGAGTTAGTGAAGCAAAAGCAATCAGTCCAAAACCATCAATAACAGGGTTACGACCTTTAATGCTTGATGCCAAACCAATACCCAAAGCAGCCACTAAAGGGACTGTGACAGTCGAAGTCGTTACCCCTCCACTATCATAGGCTAATCCAATAATCTCTTTTGGGGCAAAAAAAGTTACTAAAACGACAAGAATATATCCTGAAATAATATAGTACTGAATTGGATGCCCAAGAAGTATACGAAGTGTTCCAAGTGTAATCGCAAAACCAACAGAGAAAGCTACCGTCATTCTTAGCCAAAATGCATCAACTAATCCTCCTGATATAATAGAAGCTTTATCTGCAATAGCTATTAAAGCTGGTTCAGCAACTGTTGTGGCAAATCCAATAGTAAAAGCAAACAGTAAGAGCCAAAAGATAGACCCTTTTTTAGCAAAATCAATAGCAAGATTCTCTCCAATTGGAAAGATACCCAACTCCAATCCTCTAATAAATAGAGCCAAGCCAACAGCAACAATAGTAAGTCCAATAACTATAGAGGTCAAATTTTCAGGCATTGATTGGATAATAAAGGTCTGAAAAAATGCTACCACAAGAATAATGGGTAGCAAATCTTTAAATGAATTTCTAAGGTCTCGGGAAAATATTTTTATGCTTTCTTTCATAAAAAGAGTATACATAAAATAGAGTTAACAAGAAGTTTTAAAAGACTCTTTTCTCTTTAAGAGAGAGAAGTGTAACCAAAGTATATAAAACTAAAAATATAATTTATTTATTTTAGATATTTTTAAATACTTTATAACTCAAGACAAGTTCCAATACCTGAAGATGTTAAAATTTCTAATAGTATGGAATGCTCTACCCGTCCATCAATAATATGTGCTTTTTTTACTCCACCACGCAAAGCTTCGATACAGGCATCCACTTTAGGTACCATTCCCCCATGAATCGTACCATCTTCTTTTAGAGCATTAGTTTGATGAATATTCAAGCTAGAGAGCAAATTCATATCTTTATCTAAAACACCTTCTGTATCGGTCAGAAAAACGACTTTTCTTGCTTTTAAAGCAATAGCAACTTGGCTTGCAGCTAAATCTGCATTGATATTAAAACCTGGATGCCCAAGAGTAGAAGCACCAGCAATCGGAGCAATAACAGGTACAAATCCATCATCAATTATATTGCATACAACTTTTGGATTAACATTTTGAATAATCCCTGTGTATCCAAAATTCTCAAAATCTTTAGGAACAGCTTCTAAAAGATTAGCATCTTTTCCAGATAGACCTATTGCTGAACCCCCTTGATTATTAAGCAAGGAGACAATCTCTTTATTAATCTCTCCTGAAAGTACCATTTCGGCAATACGCATAACCTCTTTTGTTGTGACTCTCTGTCCATCAACAAATTTTGTATCGACTCCCAAATCACGCAATAAATTGGTAATACTTTTACCTCCACCATGCACAATAATCGGTTTCATACCTACAGTATGAAGTAAAACAATATCTTGTGCAAACTGTTGTTTAAGTACTTCAGATGTTTGAGCAGAACCACCGTATTTAATCACAATTTTTTCATCTCTAAATTTCTTAATATATGGCAGTGCCTCTAAAAGGGTTTTTACAATATCTAGTTTATCTTTCATACTTATACTCTCCAACATATGTGTCAATTTTCTTTAAAACGCTACTTTTAATCTGTAATCTTAACTGCATAACCGAAAGGGGCAACTGAAAATCTTTCATTTTCACTTCATCTTTTTGAGTAACTAAAAGAGAAGTAGCACCTAGAAGCAACATTTTCTCTTTTAAAAGCTTTTCATCAAAATAGGCATGATCTTCTAAAAAGTACTCTCCTACAATATTTTGAGTAGTTAAAAATGGTTTTAATCGTTCAGGATTGGAGATAGCTGTTACAAGAAACATCTTCTCTGTTTCATTTTTAAAATCTACTTCTCGTTTAAAATCAATCTCTTCATAAAGATTCAAATCAGAAAAAAACTTTGAAAAATAAAATTCACGAAAAGGACCAGCAGGAAAAGGTAGGTAATTTTTAATTGTTTTTGGAAAAAGAAGAATCTCAAACTTTTTAATCTCTACACGATTAAACCCATCATCTAAGAAAATAACTTTACTTCCTCTACTAAGGGCTAAATCAATAGCAATTTGACGATTTTCACTCACAATTACCGAAGCATTCTTTAACGATTTTGCCATAAGCATTGGTTCATCTCCAGAAGCAAAGACATCAGTTAATATTTTGCCATTATGGCTCACTTCAACCAAGCCTTTACTTTGTCTACCATAACCTCGCGAGATAATAGTAACTTTATTATAACGAGAAGCCAAAGTAATTACAAAAGGTGTTTTTCCTGACCCTCCTACTGTTAAGTTTCCAATACTAATAATAGGAGAGGAATACTCTTTTGTTCGAGTAAACACTCTTCTAAAAAACATCATAGATGCATAGAGTAACGCGAAAGGAGAGAGGAGAGAGATAATAACCCAACTAAGAGTATTGGGTTTAAAAAAAAGTCTCTCAAAAAAAGAGACAAAATTTTGATGCATACTCATTTAAATATGAGCAGCAGCTACTTTTTTAACGGCATCACATACAGCAACCACCTCTTCATCCGTCAAAGAAGTATAAATAGGTAAAGACATCACACGTTGGAAACATCCCAAGGCTACAGAGTAATCAAAAACTTTCATTGAATATTTTTGTTTGTAGTACTCTGTTAAATGTAAAGGCATATAATGTACAGAAATACTTACTCCCTCTTTTTTAAGTGCATTAACAAAAAAGTCACGATTTTTATCAATTTCCACAATATATTGACTCACAATATCACCATCTGACAAATTTGGTAAACGTACATGTTTTAGATTTGAAAGAGCTTCATTATACTTTTTAGCAATCTCTTGTCTTCTTTTAATTTTCTTCTCTAAGGCCTCAAAATCAGACAAACAATACGCTGCTTCTAGTTGCCCTAAATCATACTTCCAACCAATATCAACAACATCATAAATGTAATTAACATTCCCAAACTCATCACGAATTTTTCCCTTCATTCCATGAAAGGCTAACAGTTCTGCACGTTCATGTATTTTAGGGTCATTCGTAACCATCATACCTGCATTTACAAGGGAGTTACATAGATGTGGAGCAAAAGAGAAAATTGTAATATCTGCTCCTGTATTTCCAATATAACTTCCTTGATATTTTGCACCCATTGCATTAGATGCATCTTCAATTACTTTTACTTTATACTCTTTTGCTAAAGCATAAACTTTTTCTAAATCAAGAATATTTCCTGCCATATGGTTGACAACAATTGCTTTTAGCTTTTTACTTTGGTTCTTTTTTAAAGCAACTTCCAACTTATTCAAATCAATATTGTAATTTTTACTTTCAATATCAACAAAAATTGGTTCAGCGTCAAAATGCCTCACAGCTTGAGGAATAGAGGGAAAAACATTAATACTACAAATAACTTTATCCCCTCTTTTGAAGTTTAAAGCACACATAGCTAAATGCAGTGCCGAAGTACCGTTACTAGTTGCAATTGCGTGTTTACACCCAATGAATTCTCTAAATGAGTTCTCTAATTTTTCAACTTTTTGATTATCCGAAAATGTTAGAACGTCATCTATATATTGTTTTGTATTATCATGAATTGATGGTTTAAAAAACTCTATTTTATTTTGCATATTATTTCACTTTATTTATTTTTTATCCAGTCTCTAGTATACTATATTTTCATTAAATTTCATGTTAATACAAATTAATTCTAATATTTTTTGTTATTATATATTCAATTACACTCAATATCTCCCAATTTTTCTAACTCTGAGCAAGAAAACCCTACTTTTTGCCGAGCATCAACATTTATATGTGGGCGATATTTACTTAAAAGTTTATACTTATTTAATATTTTAAAGTATTCTGAATAATCCAAACCCTTTTTATCACAAAGATATTTAAACCATCTATCCCCTTTTTGAACATGTACAATCTCTTCATCATAAATAATAGTAAGAGCTTCAATCAACTTTTTAACCTTAGGTAGTTTACGTTTATTGTCCAGTTTTTTGATAATTTGAGGGTTAACATCCAATCCACTCGCTTCATAATAACGAGGAATGATTGCCATACGCTCTAAACTACTTTCTGATGTATGAACAGAAGCATCAAATAGCCCACAATGTACAGGAAAATCCCCATAAGAAAAGCCTAACTCAGTTAACAATTCATTAAGCATCTTGTAGTGTCGAATCTCATCTTCTGCTACTTCCAACCAATCAAGTTTATAGGCTATGGGCATTTCAGGAAATCGGTAAACAGCATCTAAGGCTAAATCAATCGCTGAATACTCTATATGGGCAATAGCATGCACCAAAATAGCCAAACCCTCATTGGTCTCAAAATCTTTTCGTGTCTTCAATGCTTTGGGTTCTACAATGGTACATCTATTACTGTACGATGGTTCTTTAAAGAGAAGTGGAGAGAATCCTTGGGAGGATATAAATTCATTTTGGCTACAATACTCTAAACATTGTTGTGTGAGTTTTTCTTTGATTTCGATGCAATCACTTGTAATCGCTTCTTCTAAAACTTTATATATATTCATAACACAATTATACCAAATAAAATAGGAATTCTAAATAAGATGGAAATTAAAATTCAACCCATGGGTGCAACCCAAACCAACTGCTATATTGTAACAATAGATAATAAAGACTTCATTATTGACCCAGGAATGAATGCTACTTCATGGGTACTCAATAATACCAGTAATCCTGTTGCAATTTTAAATACTCATGGACATTATGACCATGTTTGGTCAAATGCAGAATTAAAAGAGAAGCTTAAAATACCCATCTATATTCATAAGGATGATGCATTTATGTTAGAGAAGTGTGTTCTTGGACAGAATCCTCCAAAAAGTAAAGCCGATACTTTAGTAGATGATGATGAACTCTTAGAAATAGAGGGCATTAAGGTTCAATACCGTCATTTTGCAGGTCATACTCCAGGAAACTCTATTATAGAGATTGAAGATGTATGGTTCTCTGGAGATTTTCTTTTTCAACAATCCATAGGACGCTGGGATTTTCCCTTTTCATCAGGAGAAGCCATGGCTAAAAGCTTAGAAAAAGCAATGAAAATCAAGAATGATTTTACTGTATATCCAGGTCATGGGATGAGCACCACCTTACGACAAGAACAACAAGGAATGCCTATGTGGCTCAATTATGTACAAAATAATTAAAAATTTATTTTAAAACTCTAGCTTAAGACTAGAGTTTACTTTTCATAGGAAAATTTATATCCTCTTCGACGTACTGTATGAATCACTTGAAAACCTAAAATACTTTTTAATCTTTTTCTAATTTGGTTAATAGCCACTTCAACAGTATTATCCGAAACGTATTCAGGCTCTTCCCAAAGAGCGTTAATAATCTCATCTTTAGAAAAGACTCTCTCTTCTCTTAATGCTAAATACGCCAAAATATCAAATGTTTTACCATTTAATGATACTATTTTATCATCATATTCTATTTTTTTATTAGCAATATCAATAACTAACTTTCCAACATCTATCTGTGTTCCAAAAAGTTTTCTCATATTTGAGAGAACCCTAACGGCGATAAGCTCTACGGAATCAATGTGATTAATTAACACATCATCCACACCTAAAGAAAAAAGAGGGATTTGATTCTCAATATCTTTGGTTAAAACAATAATTTTTGTCTCTCTTTTTTTCTTTTTTACTTCATTGCTGTACTTTTCTAAAGTATAGCGTTCTCCTTCATCTACGATAATGATAAGTTCATAGTGTCGAAAGTCTGTAAAATTTGTTGCGTCGTATAAATCTCTTGCATTATCAACAATACAGATAAAATACTTTTCAAGCTCAATCTCCAACTCTTTTATAAACTCATCATCAAAACCAATGGTTAATATTCTCATTATTATCCTAATTTATGATATAGTAAAAAGTTATATCAAAATAACACTTATTTAAAGATAAGATATTTTTTTAATACTTTTAATTATATTTTCTTAAAGTTATTTGAAGTAACTTATATTACTTTAATTATACCTTATTTTCTGCTCATTTGAAAATAAATTTACTATTTAGTCTATTTTCTTTAGCTTTTTAGCCTTTATATAGACTCTTTTAGGTGCTGGATAACCCTCAACCGTTTTATTTTGGTCATTTTTATCTAAAAAATCATCTAAAGATTGTGTATTAATCCATTCGGTTCTACGTTGTTCAGAGACTTCTGTCTTAACAATATCCAAAATTTCTATTTCATCAAACCCTGCTCTATAACACCAATTCTTTAATGCAGATACCGTAGGAATAAAGTAGATATTTCGCATTTTAGAGTAACGGTCACGAGGTGTCAAACAGACATCCTCTTCTCCATCTATCATAAAAGTATCTAAAATAAGCTCTCCTCCTTCATTTAAACCTTTAAACAGAGACTTTAACATACCAATAGGGTCTGCCCGATGGTAGAGAACTCCCAAACAAAAAAGCACATCAAATTTATGCTCATAAAACTCAACATGCTCTATGCCTAAAAGCTCATAAGTAATTCCACTTTGTATAAAATGGTCCAAAAATTTAAATTGGCAATAGGTCACAGCAGAAGGGTCAAAACCAATGAGTCTTTTAGGCTTATCCTCAGTCATTTTAAAAAGGTAATAACCATTATTGCAACCTATATCGCCTACAATTTTATTATTTAAATTAAAATGAGGACGCAATAGGTCATATTTGAGATTGCTTTTCCATTCACTATCAATAAAAGTTTCAGAGACTTGAAAAGGACCTTTTCGCCAAGGATGCATGAGTTTAGCTGAGTCATAAATATGTTGTTCATCTTCTTGGGTTAAACCTGTGGTTAGAATCTCAACGGTATCGCCAAGCTTAATTTCTATATGAGAGGGATTAGGGAGGGCTGAAATAGCCTCCCAATAACGTTTTATATTTTTCCAGTCAAGGCATTTTAAACGCTCTTGACGCAATAAATCAAGGTCAACTTTCTGCATTAGTTCTTAACAGTAACCTTAATCATCTTCTGGTCACTTACAGGTCTATCTGCTTTTGCTGTTTTTGTATTTTCAATTTTTTGAACAACATCTTGACCTGAAACCACTTCTCCAAAAATAGTATACCCTCCATTTAAAAAAGGTGTTGCTTTTGTAGTAATAAAAAACTGACTACCATTGGTGTTTGGTCCATGATTTGCCATTGCCAATAGAAAAGGTCTATCAAAAACTACATTAGGTACATGTTCATTAACAAACTCTTTTTTCCAAATAGATTCGCCACCTCTACCTGTTCCTGTTGGGTCTCCACCTTGAATCATAAAATCTTTAATAACTCTGTGAAAAATTAAACCATCAAAATAACCCTCTTTTGCATGAGTCACAAAGTTCTCAACGGCCAAAGGAGCTACTTTTGGAAACATTTTTAAAACTATATTCCCTTGATTTGTCTCCAATGTGACCAATGTTCCCTCTTGTTTCTTATCAGAGGTCTCTATGGTTGCTGTTTTATCTACTTTAGGAGAAGTTGCATTTGTATCTTTTGCATTACATCCTGTAAATGCCATAAAGAGCATTGCTATCGCTGTTAATACTATTTTTCTCATATATCTGCCTCACATTTATCAATTTTTAATTCTGCAAGAAGCTTTGTAAAAAAACCTCCACCTACTCTGTGTATATCATCATGAAATTCTATAATAACTCCATGCAAATCAGCTCTATCTTTAGAAATTTTTTCAAAAATAAATGGGGTCATTCCTGTTTCAGCTTTGATTTTATCAATAGCTGTCGTTACTTCCTTACATAAATCTTCATTATCTTCAAAAATTAAACTTAACGTTTCATAACGCTCTTCCATTCTCATATGAGCTTTAATCTTACTACAATTATTGGACACCGTACTACCTTGCATATTGAATTTCTCTTTTCTCACGAATCACATTAACCTTGATTTCGCCAGGATATTGTATCTTATTTTCTATCTCTTTTGCAATCTCTTTGGACAATAAATAGATATTTGCGTCATCAATTTTTCCTGCATCCACAAAAACACGAATCTCTCGACCTGCATTAATAGCAAATGCATCAATTACCCCTTTTTTAGAAAGAGCAATGGTCTCAATATCTTTAACACGCTTAACAAAACTTTCAAGAACCTCTCGTCTAGCACCAGGTCGTGTTGCACTCAATACATCAGCAGCACAAACAGATGCTGATTCAACACCATCAGGCTCTTCATGACCATGATGAGCATAAATTGCATTGATAACTGTTGGATGTTCATCATAACGTCTACAGACTTCAACCCCCAAATCAACATGATTTCCTCCATGCTCTTGGGTTAATGCTTTACCAATATCGTGTAAAAGTCCTGCCCGTAACGCCAACTTTTCATCGCCACCCATCTCGGCTGCCATAATAGCAGCTAATTTTGCAACTTCAAGTGTATGAGCTAAAGCATTCTGCCCATAACTGGCACGATATTTCATTCGTCCAAGCAGTTTCATTAACTCTTCATGCATCGGTAAAAGACCTAGTTCAACAACAATATTCTCGCCATCTTCTAAAATTCTTTGCTCAAATTCCTCTTTTACTTTAGCATGAACTTGCTCAATTCGTCCAGGATGAATTCTTCCATCTTTAATCAAAAGTTCTATAGTCTTGGTTGCAATAGCACGTCGATAGAGATTAAAGTTTGAAACAATAATCACACCAGGTGTCTCATCAATAATAATATCAACGCCCAAGAGCTGTTCAAGACTTTTAATATTTCGTCCCTCTTTACCAATAATACGACCTTTATGCTCGTCACTTGGTAAATTAACTATATTAATAAGTCTCTCTCCTGCAAACTCTCCTGCATAACGGGTAACAGCTTGAGATAATATATAATTAGCTCGTTTTTTTGCCTCTTGTTCGGCTACCTTCTCTTGTTTTCGTACACTAAGAGCTATCTCCAATTTAGACGCTTCTGAGACCTGCTCCAAAAGATGCTTTTTTGCCTCTTCTTTAGTCAATCCTGCACTTTTAGATAATAACGCAATAAGTGAATCTATCTCTATCTTCTTTTGCTCTTCTAGCGACTCTAAATAGCTCTCTTTCTTCTCTATATTTTTTTTACTTTTAAATAAATCTTTCTCTTTTTTACGAAGAGCTTTACGCTCTAAATCCAATTCAGTTGTCTGCTTTGTAACGTCTAAAACTTTGTCCTGAAATTTTTTATCTAAAAGAACCTCTTCCTCTTTAATTTTTACTTGTGCTTCATGTAAAACATGCTCTGCTTCATACTCTATTGCTGATGCTTTTGCTTTTGCCTCAGCTTCTAAATGTTTAAATTGCTTATTATTTTCATTACGCATAAAGAGATAGGTCATCCCTACCCCTAATAACATAAAAATAATATATATTAATGTATTTTCTATCATATTTTCTCCTATTTAAGGAGCCTAAATCCTTGGTTTTCATTTAAAAAACTATTTTTAGGTGTAAAGTATCCATTACCCTTAATATCATGACTCTGGGTTATAATTTCAGAACTAACACAATATTCTCGTCCAACAAATATGATTTCTTTAATGTTTTTACTATTTTTTTCAAAAAATCTATCGTAGAATCCTTTACCAAACCCTACACGTCTTAATGTACTGTCTGTCCCAAGTATAGGGACTATAGCTAAATCTATCTTTCTCGTATATCTGTTTGAATTATTAGGTTCTTTTACACCAAATTTTTTTATTTTTAAAGGCAATCTATATTTTACCAAGCTAAAGCTTTTACCTTCCATAAATGGTACTAAAACACTCTTTTTCTCCTTTCTTAACTCTCTTATTAAATCAGAGATATTAATCTCTATTTTCAAAGGAATATAAAGCATTATTACCTTAGCATCTCGATGTTTTATCAATGCAGAGAGCTGTTTTACGACCATTTTATCTAGGGTATAACGATTACTCCTCTTTTTAGCTCTAAGTTTCTCTAAACAGTGCTTTCTAAATGTTTGTTTATCCATAATTTTGTACTTTATCTTTTTTTTGATATAATCCCTAAAATTTACTTATAAAAAGACTATATTTAAAAATGAAACATAAATTTTATATACTTTTAACACTAATATTTTTATTCTCTGCATGTAATGGTATAACTACAGATACAGAGCAAAAAGAGTTACCTGTTATCAAAAAAGAATCCCCACATCAAAATGCTCTACCTCGAACAGTAACTGTTCAAACGCACACGGTTCAAAAACCTCCTTCAAAAGAGTACAGCTTTAAATTTGAAGATTTACAAGGTCAGACCTCTACTCTGAAAATGAAAGATGATATTTATAGTTTTTCAAACATTCAACAACCCATTGTAATGCTAACACTTTTTTCGACATGGTGTCCCCCTTGTCGAGGTCAAATTCCTCACTTAAGTAATCTACAAAACAAATTTAAAAAACATCTCTTTATTATTGGTGCTTTGGTGCATGATGATATAAAAGATAAGGCATTAGAAAAATTTATTAGTGCAGAGAAAGCACTCTTTTTTATATCAAAAAATCAAAAAGAAAATTTAAAATTTGCATACATGATTACCCCAAGATTACGATTAACAAAGGAGTTTCCTATGCCCCTTATGATTCTGTTTTTTAAGGGAAAATACTTTACACACTATGAAGGTTCGATGCCCGAAGAGATGATAGAGAGTGATATAGAGCAACTGTTACTAAAACTAAATAACTAAGATAAAAAAGGTCAATACACAATGTTTAATATACTAAAAAAAGTTTTTGGTAGAACAAATGATGCTATCAAAGAGGTAGCACCCGTAAAAAAAAAGAAGATTACTCAAGAAGAGTTTGAAGATATTCTATTAGAGGCTGATGTAAACTACGAACTAATTGAAAAGTTTTTAGAAGAGTTACCAAATTCTATTAATAGAGGCAATGCATATAATGCATTAATCTCTGTTTTCCAATACAAAGCAGACTGGAAAACGGATGTTGTCGCAAAACCTTTTGTTGATATGATTATTGGTGTAAATGGTGCAGGAAAAACAACTACCATTGCAAAACTGGCACGAATGCATCAAAAAAATGGAGAATCTGTTGTCTTGGGTGCAGCAGACACCTTTAGAGCAGCAGCGATAGAGCAACTCACACGATGGGCAAAACGTTTGGATGTTCCAATTGTCTCTACTCAACAAGGGCATGACCCTTCAGCTGTTGTCTACGATACAATTTCATCTGCCTTAGCAAAAAAGACTGACCATGTAATTATTGATACAGCAGGAAGACTTCATACTCAAACAAACTTAGGCGAAGAGCTTAAAAAAATGGTTCGTATTGCTAATAAAGCGATGCCCAATGCACCTCATCGAAAAATGCTTATTTTGGATGGTACACAAGGAAGCTCTAGTATTAATCAAGCAAAGGTCTTTAATAAACTTATAGGTATAGATGGTATAATTATTACAAAACTGGATGGAACAGCTAAAGGTGGTTCGGTACTTTCAATAGCCCATGAACTGCAAATGCCAATCTATTACATAGGAACAGGAGAACAACCTGATGACCTCATTCCTTTTAAGGCCAATGACTACGTTAATACTATTTTGGATGAAATTTTTATATAAACCTTTTATATATATTACTATCCTCTTACTTATTACCCTCTCTCTTCTTCTTCTACAGGAGAGGAAAGTGTTTGATATTCGTACACTTGCACACATAGACCCCCTTCCCCATACCAAAGAGCTTCTTGCACAAGAAAAATATCTTGAAGCAGATGAGTATTTGAGCTATTTTATAGAGTACCCTTATGTAAATCAAAACCCAAAGAGTAAACAACTGCTTCAACAAATCAAGGCAAAACGAGAAAGCTATGAGTATCAAAAAGAGAAGTTTATAGAGGGTTTAGTTCAAGGAAAATCAGATGAAGATATCGGAAAAGCTTCAGCTATTGCTTCGGATTTTTTATTTATTGGAGATATTAGAGATTTATCTATTGAAGGCTCACACTATTACAATAATGGAGAGGTGGACAAGGTCATTGTTGCACTCTCTTCATTAGGACTAATTGCTACAGTCTCTACCCTTTATACTTTGGGAGCAAGCACCCCTGTAAAAACATCCATCTCGGTTTTAAAATATGCCAAACGAGCCAACAAACTGCCCCCTTGGCTTAGTAATAAACTTATAGCACATGCAAAGATTGCAAAAGAGACATACTCTCTGGATAAAATCAAAACACTCTTAACACCTATTCATAAACTCTATACAAAAGTTGGCTTAACACAGACGCTTACCCTGCTAAAAAATACCAAAAACTTAAAAGAGCTCAAAAACGTCATTGATTTCTCTTCACGTTTTGGTAAGCAGAGTCAACTTCTATTGCAGACTACGCAAAATCAAGCCTTGAAATACAGTAAACTTTTGCCAAAGGCTCAAACAAAAAATATTCTTTATGCGTCAACTTATGGGAAAAATGGATTAAAAGGAATGAGTAAAATGGGAGAGGCAAAATTTATGCGTAAAATGGGATTTAAGAGTAATTTAGCAAAAACTACCTATAAAGGTAATTTTAACTCTCTCTTTAACTATTTATTAAAAAATGTCCCCACTTGGGTACTTTTTACAATTACATTCTTAGGACTCTCTTATTTTATTAGGAACTTTTACATTTTAGTAAGGAAGCTATTTTAGCCTGTATTTTTAACCATCGTTTATGCTCAATAGCAGGAAAACCTGCATAGGTTTTTCCACCTTCAAGAGATTTTGTTACCCCACCTTTTCCAGCAACAGTTACAAAATCTCCAATGTGTAGATGCCCTGCACTTGCACTCTGTCCACCCATCACAATATTTCGTCCTGTAGTAGTAGAACCTGCCAATCCAACTTGTGATGCCATCAAAGAATGCTCTCCTACATCACAATTGTGTGCTATCTGAATAAGGTTGTCCAGTTTTGTACCTTTACGAATATAGGTTGTACCAAACACAGCTCGGTCTACCACACAGTTTGCTCCTATCTCTACATCGTCTTCGATAACAGCATTACCATTTTGATAGATTTTAACGTGTTCGCCTGTTTTGGTATGAGCAAAACCATAGCCATCAGAACCAATCACTGTTCCTGCATGAAGAATACAATTAGAACCTATTTTAGAGTGATGGTAAATCGTTACATTCGGGTAAATAAGCGTGTTTGAACCAATGCTTACATTATCTCCAATATACACCCCTGCCATAATGGTTACATTATCTCCAAGAGTAACCTCTTTTCCAAAACGTACCCGTTTATCAATATCACACTCTTTACCCATGTGAGGATGAGCTGTTTTTGTCTCTATTTTATGTGCAAAAAACTTTGAAGCCAGTGCCAATTTGAGATACGCTTCATCTGTAATTAATGCAATAGTCGTTTTAGGCAATAGATGTGCATGCTGTTCTACTACAAAAACTGCTCCTGCATTGGTTAGTGGTAATTGGTCTAAATATTTTTTATCATTAAAAAAAGAGATTTGAGAGGAAGTTGCTTCTGTAAGTGTATGAAGCCCAGTTATTTCTATATCTTCGCCAAAAAATTCAAGATTAATCTCTTGGCATAGTTGAGTTAATTTCATATTTAATTCTTTCAATTTGGTGGTCGGCTAAAGCCGACCAAATAATATTTTACTCTATCGTTCTATAGCAACCACGCCACCACGCACAATTTCAATTGGATTATAGCGTTGTGTTGCTTCAATAAAATGACGTACTCGGCATGGTTCATCAGCTACCATACCTACCAACATATTGACTCCAACATTTACAATACCTCCATTATATGCACTACAAAGAGCTTGAATATCAGCTAAACTCTCTTCTATTGGAAACTTAACCAAGACCATCTCTTTTTCAACCATCTCTTCATGCTCTACCACTTTATAAACAGGGACAAGCTTATGCAACTGTTTTGTAATCTGCTCCAACACACGCTCACTACCCTTGGTAGCAATAGTAATATGAGATAGATTAGAGTTAGGAACAGGAGCTACGGTTAACGTTTCTATGTTATAACCACGCCCAGCAAAAAGTCCTGAAATTCTAGAAAGGACAGAACTCTCATTTTCGACTAAAACAGAGATTACTCTTCTTACATTTTCCATTACTTCTCTCCTTTCACATTGTCTTCTTTTTTAGGCAACATCATGTTATACAATGCCCCTGCTGCAGGAACCATTGGTAAAACATTTTCAAATCGTGCAACCTGTACGTTAACAAATGCTACCTTATCTTTTTCAATCGCATCTTTAATCGCTTCATCAAACTCAGCTTTAGTGGTAACATCATAACCAATTCCATGACAAGCCTCTGCTAGTGCTTTATAGTTTGGTTGAAAACTTAAATCTGTTTCAGAGTAACGCTCTTCATAGAAAAAGGTCTGCCACTGTCGAACCATTCCTAAAAAATGGTTGTTTAGAATCACATTAATTACAGGAATTTTATATTCAGAAGCCGTTACCAACTCTTGAACATTCATCAAAATTGAACCATCTCCTGTAATATTTATAACCGTCTTGTTTGGAAATGCTTTTTTAGCACCCAAAGCAGCAGGAAAACCAAAGCCCATTGTTCCTAATCCACCAGAGTTAATCCATTGGCGTGGTCTATCAAATGGATAGTGCTGTGCAGCCCACATTTGGTGCTGACCAACATCAGAGGTAATAATCGCTTTCTCTCCAAGCAGTTCGCCCAATCGTTCAATCGCCCATTGTGGTTTAATAACCTCATCTGAATCAACATAAGATTGAGGATGTAAATTGTCGTAACGCTCCAACACTTCAAGCCAATCTGAATAACGAGAAGGTTTTATTTTTCCTTCAAGTCCTAAAATCATCTTTTCAAGAACAAGTTTAACGTCGCCAACAATAGGATAATCAACATCCACCAATTTACCAATGTTTGCAGGGTCAATATCAATATGAATAACATCTGCATATTTAGCAAACTCTGAAAGTTTCCCTGTTACTCTATCGTCAAAACGTGCACCCAAAGAGATAACCAAGTCTGTCTCACTCATTGCCATATTTGATGAGTAGTTACCATGCATTCCAAGCATTCCTTGGAGTAGTGGATTTTTAGCACCCATAACACCACGAGCCATCAAGGTTTCAACAGCTGGAATCTGCCCCATCTCTGCGAGTTTACGAACCAACCCTGAAGCATCGGACAATACAACCCCACCACCAATATAAAGAAGTGGTTTTTTAGCTTTTAAAATAGCCTCTACTGCTTTTTCAATCTGACGATTATTTCCTTTGTATGTAGGCTTAAAGCTTGGAATATTTACCTCTTTCGGGTAAACAAAGTCTCCAAATTCAGCTGTAATATCTTTAGGAATATCAACCAAAACAGGTCCTGGTCTTCCAGTTCGTGCAATATGAAAAGCCTCTTTCATAATACGAGGCAATTCACTCAACTCTCGTACCAAATAGTTATGTTTTGTACAAGGTCGTGAGATTCCTACTGCATCAATCTCTTGGAAACCATCTGTACCTATTAAAGAGAGTGGGACTTGCCCCGAGATAACAACCATAGGAATAGAATCCATATATGCTGTTGCTAACCCTGTTACAGCATTGGTAAAACCAGGTCCAGAGGTTACCATTGCTACCCCCACCTCTCCTGTAGCTCGTGCATAACCATCGGCTGCATGAACAGAAGCTTGTTCATGCCTATTTAAGATATGCTCAAAGCCATCTTGCTTGTAAATTTCATCGTATACGTTCATGATAGCTC
This sequence comes from uncultured Sulfurovum sp., assembly GCA_964409295.1. Classification (GTDB taxonomy): domain Bacteria; phylum Campylobacterota; class Campylobacteria; order Campylobacterales; family Sulfurovaceae; genus UBA1140. The sequence goes on along the minus strand of CAYPCV010000135.1, from coordinate 10,280 downwards.
CACCAGGGTAACCAAATACAGTCTTTACACCCTCGGCAATTATCGCTTCACAAACCATCTGTGCACCGTTCATCTTCATGAAATACACTCCAATCGTCTTATATTTTTGCCGATGATTCTAGCTAAATTAGGATAAGAAAGGTCTGAATTATTGCACATAGATAATTGGGTCAACTACTCCTGCCTTTTTAAAACCATTTAAACGTAAACGACAACTGTCACAGATACCACAAGCCTCCTCACTATTTTGATAACATGACCAAGTATCCTCTAAAGGGACATTTAACTCCAACGACTTCTTAACAATATCAGATTTTTGCATATGTACCAAAGGCATTTTTATCTCCAGTTTGGTCTCATCTTTTGTACCTAAATTAATAGACTTTTCCATCGATTTGATATAGGTATCACGACAATCAGGATACCCAGAGCTATCCTCTTCAACTACCCCAATAAAGAGTGCTTCTGCTCCATGTTTTTCAGCCAAAGCTGTCGCAACAGAGATAAAAATTCCATTTCTAAATGGCACATAAGTAATCGGTACACCATCTTCTATTCCTGCTGTTGGAATATCTAAAGAGTTATCAATTAAAGCCGAAGCTCCTATCTGCTTAAAGAAATCTAAATCTATCTCGTAGCTCTCGATGCATTGCAATTTTTTTGAAATTTTCCTAAAAGAGTTCAACTCTTTTTGTTCTGTTCGTTGTCCATAATTAAAATGTACGGCAACTATGGAATAGCCCTCATTTTGTGCTATTTTTGCTCCTAAAGCACTGTCCATGCCTCCAGAAATAATGCATACTGCTTTTTTCATCAAACCTATACCTTTTTTACAGACATTTTACCTCTTTTTAGGTAAACTCTTCCCCATGTTAAACATTGAAAACCTTACAACACTCACTATCGACGAAAAACTTTTAGAAGAAATTTCAAAAAGATTAGCTATAGATGCTCCATCAAGAGAGGTTGACCTTACTCTGTGTGATAATCAAACCATTCAGCACTACAATAAAACATATCGAGGAAACGATAAAGCAACCGATGTTTTAAGCTTTCCTATTGAAAACGATATTATTCAAGGCTCTGAGGAGATGCCATTGGGTTCTATTGTTATCTCTGCTGATTTTGTTCGGCAAAAAGCCCAAGAGTTTTCTCATAGCCAAAGTGATGAGTTAGCTCTTTTGTTTATACATGGAATGCTTCATCTTTTAGGCTTTAATCATGAAACAGATAATGGAGAGATGAGGGAAAAAGAAGAAGAGACCATTCATGCGTTTCATCTTCCACAAAGTTTAATAATAAGAACAGAGGAGAATTAATGGATGTCGTAATATTTATATTAGCCATGGGAGGCTTAATATTTGGTGCTGACTTTATTGTCAATCAAAGTGAACGAATTGCACTACGTTTTAACATTTCAGAGTTTATTATAGGTTCAACACTTATTGCCCTAGGAACAAGTCTTCCTGAGATGGCGACTAGTATCGCCGCGAGTTTAGAGGGAAAACCTGAAATTGCCATAGCCAATGCCGTAGGTAGTAATATTTTAAATATTACCCTTGTCTTGGCCGTTATTTTTATAATTACAAAACGCTTTGTCCCTAAACGTGATTTTTTTGCAAAAGACAGTATCTGGGCATTAATGCCTATTTTAATGTTCCTACTTATGGCAATGGATGGCGTCATCAATACCTTTGATGCTATTTTACTAATTATTTTAATGATTGCCTATTTACTTTTTTTAATCCAAGATTCCAAAGGATTAGGAACCGATAACTTAGAAGAAGACTCAAAAGAACCCTTCTCATGGCTAAAAAGTATTGCCCTGCTTAGTTTAGGATTTCTATTTGTTATAGTAGGGGCTCATTTTGCTGTAGATTCGGCATCTAGCATCGCCAAAAGCTTTGGTGTGAGTGAATGGGTTATAGGTGTTATTCTAATCAGTTTTGGTACCTCTTTACCAGAATTAGTGGTTTCTGTATCTGCTGTATTAAAAGGAAAGGTAGAGATGGCAATTGGAAATATAATTGGTTCTAACCTTGCTAATACCACAATGGTTATAGGTAGTGCTGCACTTGTAGGCGATTTGCATATCAATCTAGATAAATACGTCTTTGACCTAGCACTTATGACTGCTGCAACCATTATGCTCATCTACATCACAGCCAACAAACTATACAGCCGACCAGCAGGAATCTCACTCCTTATTCTTTTAGCACTTTTTATAGAAAATGCAATGAATGGAATAAAGAGTGTTGGGGTGGCATCGTAATATAACATAAAAGTAAACTAGTTGATGTCTTAGTTTCTATAGTTTGATTGATATATGATTTCTTCGATAGCTATCAGGATTGGAACGGGTTCTTATTAAGAGTTTTATGCTATAAATCCAAAAACAAATATCTCTATAAGGACTCTCCTATTTTAGTTCATATCTGCTGTGCTGTAGACAGCCACTTTTTTCTACAAAAATTACAACTTGAATACCCTAATGAAACATTAATAGGGTTCTTTTATGACCCCAACATACACCCATATAGCGAATATAAGCTTCGGCTTCTTGATGTTCAACGCTCTTGTAAAATATTGGGGATTGAGCTAATAGAGGGCGATTATGATACACAAAATTGGCTAGATGCTGTTCGTGGATTAGAGAAAGAACCTGAAAAAGGGGCTAGATGTGCTGTATGTTTTGATAGACGATTTGAAATAACAGCCCAAAAAGCTTCTGCACTAGGCGAGAAAACCTTTACATCTACACTACTTACTAGCCCTAAGAAATCACTGAAACAACTTAAACATGCAGGCGATACTTTGGGGGCAAAGTTTGGAATAAAATTTATTGCTCCTGACTATAGAAAAGCTTCGGGAACACAAGAGCAGAATATATTGGCAAAGAAAGATGCTTTGTATCGTCAAGATTACTGTGGTTGCTTGTTTGGGTTAACCATGCAACGAGAACAACAACAGAAACTAGCTGATGAGCTTTTTTCTCCTATCTCACAACAGATACAACCCGAATCTATCGAAGCACGAATAGAGCTTTATAAAAAGCGTTGGGAGTATGAAGATAATAGTATAAAATACAAAATCGTTAAAGAGCGTTTTCTAAATTGGCGACAGATGTATGGTCTATTAAAAGTAAAAAAAGAGGTTATTCCTGCACATTTTCTTCCATATTCCACTCTAAAAAGTGAATATACAAGAGGAAAGATAGATGTTCAAGTAGGAGACTTACACTATATGAATCGTGATGAAGTAAAATTTATCACACTTGATACCTATAATAGATTGACTCAAAATCATTATAAAGATATTCATCAACTTATTTATAGTTCATCTTCCTTTGAAAAAGAGATTACTGCACGAAATAAATTAATTTTAAACAGTTATGACCTCTCTGCTATTCTTGTGGTACAAGTAATTCCTACTCAAAAAGTTGAAATTCTTTATAAAAGTCATATATATGAGGATGTACGAGAAGTTCTTTTGAAAATTTAGCTAGTTTTAGATAAAATATTCAAAATTTTCTTTTAAAGGCTTAATCAATGCTATATGATGTAGTTGAAATTCAAAAAATATTACCACATAGGTACCCATTTCTACTGCTTGACCGTGTTACCAAAATTGAAAAAGGGGTAAGCATAGAAGCATTTAAAAACGTCTCTATATCTGAGCCTATTTTTCAAGGACACTTTCCTGACCATCCTATCTACCCAGGTGTTATGATTATTGAAGGTATGGCACAAGCAGGTGGAGTATTGGCATTTAAAAGTTCAAGTGAAGAAGAGCAAGAAGAAGCAGCAAACAAAGTCGTTTACTTTATGAGTATTGATAAAGCAAAATTTAGGTCTCCTGTAACACCAGGAGACCAACTTATTTATAAATTAACAGTTTTAAAACAGCGTGGAGCAATTTGGCAACTAGATGCTAAAGCGTATGTAGATGATAAGTTAGTTGCTCAAGCTGAATTAAAAGCGATGATTGTAGATAAATAAATAATATATAAAATCAAAAAGGTTTTTAGTGTCAAATATACATCCAACAGCAATTATAGAAGAGGGAGCAATTATAGGTAGCAATGTGACTATTGGTCCATTTGTAACCATCTCTTCTCAAAGTATTATTGGCAATAATACAACTATTGATGCCCATGCAAATATAGCAGGTAAAACAACAATAGGAGAGGGAAATCATATTTTCTCTCATGCTGTTGTTGGTTCAATTCCCCAAGACTTAAAATTTTCAGGCGAAGAGGTTGAACTTGTTATTGGAGACAATAATAAAATTCGTGAGTTTACGCTCATTAACCCAGGAACAAAAGGTGGTGGAAGCATCACAAAAATTGGTAATAACAATCTATTAATGGGTTACGTTCATTTAGGTCACGATGTTATTATTGGAGACAACTGTATCTTGGCAAATGGTGCAACATTAGCAGGTCATGTTGAACTAGGTAATAATGTTGTTGTTGGAGGGTTAACACCTGTTCATCAATTTGTTCATATTGGCGATTTTGCAATGATTGGTGGAGCATCGGCTTTAAGTCAAGATATTCCTCCTTATTGTTTGGCAGAAGGAAATAGAGCCACTCTTCGAGGTTTAAACTTAACAGGTCTTAGGCGACAAATAAGTAGAGATGAGATTAATGAGTTAAAAATTGCATATAGAGAACTCTTTGAACAGGCTCATCCTCTGCAAGAGAAAGCTGAAGAGTTATTAACAAAAAGTAAATCAGAAGTTGTAAAAAATTTAGTAAAGTTTATCACGCAATCGAAACGTGGTATTCCATATATAAGGAAAAATATTAATGGCTAGAAAAATATGTAGTTTTTGTAATACTACAGAGAAAGAAACAAACCCATTTATAGCAGGAAACAATGTATATATCTGTTCAAACTGTGTAACATCTGCCTATAAAATTCTCTTCGGAGAAGAAGAAGATTCTGTAGCTACAGAGACTCAACCTCAAACACTACTTATCCCTAAAGAGATACACAAGATGTTAAACGACTATGTTATAGGTCAAGAGCAAGCAAAAAAAACATTGTCTGTAGCCGTTTACAATCACTATAAAAGAATTTTTAAGTATCTTAACGATAATGATACCTCTATCGAAAAATCAAACATTCTACTCATTGGGCCAACAGGTTCGGGTAAAACCCTTTTGGCACAAACCATTGCACGATTTTTAGATGTACCTATTGCTATCTCTGATGCTACGAACTTAACCGAAGCAGGTTATGTAGGAGAAGATGTTGAAAATATTTTAACAAAACTACTTCAAGCTGCTGATGGAGATATAGCAAAAGCAGAGCGTGGAATTATCTTTATTGATGAGATGGATAAGATTGCTCGAATGGGCGAAAACCGTTCAATTACTAGAGATGTCTCAGGCGAAGGTGTTCAACAAGCACTCCTTAAAATCATTGAAGGTTCAGTAGTCAATATTCCACCAAAAGGTGGACGAAAACATCCAAACCAAGATTTCTTACAAATTGACACATCAAATATACTCTTTATTTGTGGTGGTGCATTTGATGGAGTTGAAGAGATTATTCAACGGCGATTAGGTGCAAATCAACTTGGATTTGGACAGACAAAACGAAGCTCTAAAGAGAATGAAAATGTAATGCACCTTATTGAGTCAGATGATTTAGTCCATTTTGGGATTATTCCTGAGCTGATTGGACGACTTCATGTTACAGCAACTCTTGAACAAATTACACTTGAAGATATGATAAAAATCTTAACTGAACCTAAAAACTCGATTATGAAACAGTACCAAAAACTTTTTGAGATAGATAATGCTGTTTTAACCTTTGAAAAGAGTGCCTTAGAAGCGATTGCACAAAAAGCCATCAAAAGAAAAACAGGGGCAAGAGGCTTACGTTCAATTATGGAAGAGGCTCTACTCGATATAATGTATGAACTTCCTGAACTTGAAGGATATGAAATTATTATTACAGATGATGTAATTGAAAATGGTATAAAACCACTTTATATAAAAAATTCAAAAATAGCATAAGGGAAGAAGAATGTTTAAAAGACTTTTAGGAATGTTTTCAAATGATTTAGCAATAGATTTAGGAACAGCCAACACATTGGTTCTAGTAAAGGGGAAAGGTATTTGTATCAACGAACCATCAGTAGTTGCTATCCAATACGACAAACATGGACGTGAACATATATTAGCAGTAGGTCAAGAAGCAAAAGATATGGTGGGTAAAACACCAGGAAATATTAAAGCTATTCGACCAATGAGAGATGGTGTAATCGCTGATTTTAATACAACAGAGATGATGATTCGTTATTTTATTGAAAAAGTACACAATAGAAAAGGTCTCTTTTCTCCTAGAATTATCATCTGTGTTCCATTTGGACTAACTCAAGTTGAAAGAAAAGCTGTTAAAGAATCAGCAATGTCAGCAGGAGCAAGAGAAGTCTACCTTATTGAAGAACCTATGGCAGCAGCCATTGGTGCAGGCATTCCTGCAAAAGAGCCAAATGGAAACTTGGTAGTAGACATTGGTGGAGGTACAACTGAAATTGGTGTTATCTCTTTAGGTGGATTGGTTCTTTCTAAATCTATTAGAACAGCAGGGGATAAAATTGATAAATTCATTATTGACTACATGAAGAAAAACTTTAACCTTCTAATCGGAGACAGAGTTTCAGAAGAGATGAAAATCAATATTGGAACAGCCATTCAATTGGACGAAGAGCTAAATATGAATGTTAAAGGTAGAGACCAAGTAACAGGTCTTTTAACCTCGGTTGAAATTACGTCTGAGCATATGAGAGAAGCGATTAAAGAGCCTCTAAAAGAGATTGGTGAAGCCCTTAAACTTGTACTTGAACAGACACCTCCTGATTTAGCAGGAGATATTGTAGAGAATGGTATTGTCTTAACAGGTGGTGGTGCATTGATTCGTGGTTTAGATAAATACTTATCTAATATTATTAAACTTCCTGTTTATGTAGCAGAAGACCCTCTACTTGCCGTAGCCAAAGGGACAGGAAAAGCACTAGAAGAGATAGATTTACTACAACAAACTGTTTATGAAGAATAGCAAATTTATTTTTTTAGCTCTTTTTATTATCACTATAATTTTCCTCTTAAGAAAAGAGGAATCCTTTCAAGATAAGTTTGCAACCGTTACTTTACCTATCAAAGAGAGTTATTTAAATATAAGCAATAGTATAAAAGATGCTAAAGAACGATATTTAGACCAAGCCCACTCTATAAAAGAGTTAAAGAATGAAAATCTTCTACTTAGAAAATACCTATATCAGCAAAAGATAAGAATTGTTAACCTAGAAGCTATCCATACCTACAATGAAGACCGTTTTAATCTTCATAAAAATATTTTACGGGTTCAAACAATCTCTTACAAAAAACTCAATGACTTTTCACAGATTTACTTAACTAAAGGCTCTGAACTCAAACAAGATAAAATTTTTGGACTGATTCAAAAAAACGTTGCTGCAGGGATTGCTATAAAAACGGATGAACCACTAAAAGGAATTTTACTTTCAAATGAAGAGTGTCAATTTTCAACATTTATAGGCGAAAAAAAGCGACCAGGAATTGCTAAAGGAATCGATGCTCAACACATGGAGGTCAATTTTATTCCAAAATGGTCCAAGATTAATATTGGAGACAAAGTTGTTACTTCTGGACTCGATAATATTTTTTTACCCAATATTCCTGTAGGAATTGTAACCAAAGTCATCACACAAAGTACCTATAAGACAGCAATTATTAAGATTCATGCTGATGTACTGCATCCAAATTTTTTCTACTTGGTCAAAGAGGTTATACACAGACCAAAAGATATTAATATCTCAGCAACCACACCCGATAGTAACAGCACACATTTGAAATAGAGGAGAAACAATGTCAAATACCCCATCATCTACTACCCCATGTTTTATCAATTATATTATTGTAGCCCTACTCCCTACTCTCTTTTTTGTAGGAATTGTACTTGGATATTTAAATTTAATTCCCTTAAAAGTAAATATCCACTCTTTGGTTATTCTTAGTCTTATCTATATTACATACCTACTTTTTATTAAACACAATGCTAATGTTGCTGTTTGTAGAATGCGTAATGAGTATATTAATCTACAAAAAGATTTACAAAAACATATTAAAGAGAACTCTCTAACCATATTTAATGAGACAAAATCAACCATTAATATTACAAACTTTATTGCTGATTACTACAAAACATTTAGAAATGATAACTTTGCATCTGTTGCACCATCTTTTTTTCCAATGTTAGGTATTTTAGGTACTTTTACAGCTATTGCTCTCTCTATGCCTGACTTCTCTTCGACAAATACAGAAGCATTAGACCGTGATATTTCACTGCTTCTAGCAGGTGTAGGAACTGCTTTTTATGCTTCTATCTTTGGTATTTTTCTATCTATTATTTGGACTTTTTTTGAAAAAAGAGGTCTCTCAAAAGTAGATATGGATTCACATGAACTTCATGAAGTTTACAACTCCTATATCTGGTCAGAGAGTGAGCTTAGTCGTCATGAACACATGCAAGATGAGATTCGTGACCAAAATATGATTAAAGCATTTAAAGAGGTCTTTAATTTGGACTTTATTCAAACACTCAATGAAAAGCATCTTGAAAACTTTCAGACAATTATCAACGAAACTAATAGAAATTTTACTACAGTAACCAATCACATGCAGATGGTCTCAACAGATTTAAAAGATACCATTTCAAAGATTCATAGCACACAATCCGTATTAACAGCCAATGAAAATATAGAGAAAAATATTCTTGAATTTAATAGAACCACTCAAGCATTAGCAAACAGTATTCATAAATTTGACTCTTCACTAGAGCATGCATTAACACTTAGCTTTAATAAGATTGATGATGAGTTAGGCGACATTATTGTAAAGTTAGCCAATTTTGCCAACAGTACCAGTCAACAAAATGCCATTTTACAAGAGACCATCAGCAACTATCATCAACAGATTTCTAATACGATAGTGAATAGATAATGTTTAAAGAAAAAAACAAAAACAGTAATGAAAGTAGTAACTTTTGGATTTCGTATGCTGATTTAATGGCAGGTCTATTATTTGTTTTTATCTTACTTATTGGTTCAATTATGGTTAAGTCAACCACACTTAGAAATATTTTACACGATAAAGAGACTATCCTTGACCAACAAAAAGAGGCATTAACCGAACAGAAAGAAGCCTTAAATGAGCAAGAAGAGGTCTTAGATGAACAATCTGATGACCTTATTGACCTCTCTCAAAACATTGCAATAAAAACCGATGAGATTACAAAACTGCGTAATCTTTTAGCAAGAAGAGAGGCATCGTTATCAAAAACAAATAAAGATTTAATCTTTTCAAAAGAGAGCTTAAGATTAAAAAGCAATGAACTTAATAAACTGAATCAACTTCTACTCGCTCAAAATACAAAAATAGACAACTATTCAAACCATATTGTTCTTTTGCAAAATTTAACGCAAGAGCAAAACTCTACCCTTAGTAGTAGTAAAATAGAACTTGATAATTATAAAAACAAAGTGATTCTTCTATCTAATAGCCTAACAAAACAGGATAAAAATTTAAAGATGAATGAAGAGAAGCTCCATAAACTTCTCCAAGCTTTAGATAATAAACAGACCAAATACGATAAACTTTTGGAAAATTTACAAGCCCAAAAAGCCAAAATAAAATCCCTTACAGGGATTAAATTAAAAGTTATTGCAGAACTAAAAGCATCTTTGGGAAATAAAATAAATATTGATAAAGAGAGTGGTTCCTTGCGACTTGCCTCTAATATCTTATTTGACAAAGGTTCAGCTACACTAAAAAATGGAGCAAAAAAAGAGCTAAAAGCCAATTTTATAGAATATGTCAATGCTCTTATTTCTAATCCAAACATTAAAAAGCATTTGGATAAAATTATTATTGAAGGTCACTCAGATTCTGATGGTTCATATCTCTATAACCTTGATTTATCTCAAAAACGTGCTTTTGCTGTGATGCACTATCTTTTGACTTTAGACTACATAAAAAAGCATAATATTAAAGAAAAATTGGTTGCTAGTGGTCGCTCTTATTTAGATAATATTAAAGTAAATGGGGTTGAAGACAAAGATGCTTCACGAAGAATATAGGTTAAGTTTAGACTCAAAAAGTAATATGCCATGTACGAGATAGAAAGAATTTTAGATGCAGATTGATTTTGAAGCCACCAAACTTAAAAAAGCTAAAAAATATGTTGATA